>JAITQJ010000084.1 GCA_031288955.1 Planctomycetaceae bacterium
TAACATTAACCGCCGTCTTACGACGGCAGCTCTGAACGTTTACGGCAAAATTTAGTTATGGAACAAGTCCAATACTTTTACCGTCCGCTTGATTCGATAAAGACCAGCACGTTGCCCCGTTTTGCCGGATTGATGCCCTTGGCTATTTCCGAAAGAAAGTTGACACTCTCCCCGACAACTGTGTTCGGCAGCGGTATCACGCCCAAATCAAGCAGCAAAATTTTGTTTTTCGGAAAACGTATCAACTCGTCCAACTTGAACACCGAAATTTGCGGCGTTTCAATAGAAACACGCTGCCGCGGATTCGCTGCCGTCGCAATTTCAACGAATGTCGAAAGCATCTTTTCAATCTGTACAATGTCAAGTTTCACCGCCGCCGCTGTACTCTGTGCGTCCAGTAATGACAGCGAAACGAAGGAAAACCCTAGTCCTTCTTCGATGACGGCTTTGTCTTCGGTATAACCGTTGACCGTTGCCGGATTGACCAGCACATCACGCAAGTACGTCTGCTGCCGCTTGGCGGTAAAATAATGCGGCGAACCGTTGGGAATTGCCGGCTGAATAGGAACGAGTTCTTTGAAATCCAGCCGTTTCGCAAGTTCCTGTACGAGAAGAGCGGCGGCGGGCTTTTCGAGAATCCAGCCTTGTACACCGGCAGCGGCTATCGGTATTGCCTTCAAATTGGCGTGTATCTTCATTTGCCAATCGGGACGGGAGACCGCAACGGCACGAAGCGTACAGGAATCGCCGGTCAATTCCTGACAAACGAACCGGTCAACGATGTCCGCAACGATGAGTTGGACTTCTTTGGTATGATACACATACAATTTATTCGTATCGGCAGTCAACAAACTAAACGGCGGCGAGTGCCACGGTGCTGTGCCGGTTTGACGCAGTATCCAATCGACAAGCGTTTGCTCCGGCTTGGGGGATGTACTGCCGGCAGTTACCGGAAACTTGCGGCTGGTGTAGGGGGTGATGTCGTATTCCCGCCAGATTTGCTGGTGTTCCTGCGGAATTTTTTCGAGTGTTGCGGATATTTTGGCAATCCGTTCACCGAGTACGGGGTCTTTGCTGGCAGTGGGATAGCGGGACGGTGTGCCTGCCGATGCCGTGCCTGCCGATGCCGTACTTGCCGGAGCAGTGTCGGCGGAAGGAACGGCAGCAGCGGGATTGTTTGCCTTAATTCCGTCAGGAAGCGGCGGAACAAAGGCGGCATCTTGGGCGGCAAGCGTCGAGGAAAAAATAACGGCGGCGGCAATAAGCAATATAAAACGCTGCATTGTATTTGAGGAAAAGGGACGTGTTATGTGCGTATGAATGAACAAATTATACACGGTAAAGCGCAACAAAGCGCAACCAAAAGCGCAACCAATTTTGCTTGCGCTTTTATCACTACTATTTTACTCATTATCCGCCTCAATGTTTGAAACAATTTTTTCGGCTGCGTTGAAACCGCTCTCAATGCAGTTCGGTACTCCGACTCCGTGAAACGCATTGCCCGCCAATGCCAACGTTTTGTCCGCCTGTACCAATGCCTCAATTTCACGAACCCGCTCCCGATGTCCGACGTGATACTGCGGCATCGTTCCAGCCCAATGCGAGGCACACGAAAACAACGCTTCGCCGTCTATTTTAACAATCCGCTTCAATTCCTGCAAAAGCAGCGGAACTAATTGCGCATCCTCTAACTCCGCTAACTCCGGCGCACGCGCTCCGCCGGCAAAAACACGTATCAGCGTTTTTCCCGCCGGCGCACGATGTTCATATTTCAGTGAACTAAAACTGCCCGCCAGTATCGGATTATTCTCTATTTTCGGAACAACAAAGCCCATTCCGCAAAATTCTTGTTTAATCTGTTGGGTTTCAAACGCAAAAGTCGCTATCGCCGTTCCTTCGTGCCGGATTGCCGCTAACTGTTCGGCAATAACCGGTGCCGATTGTTGTAACAACAATGCGGCATCATTCGCTGCCGATGCAACAATCACGGCATCAAAAGTCATCGGCTTTTCATCAGCGGTATTCGTATGATGACGGACTTCTATTGTCCATTTCCCGTCATTTTTTTGCAGCGGCAGCACGTCCGTATCAAGCCGCACGGCATAATTATTGTAACTTGTTATTTTTTCGCCGAGCGTTTCGGTAAGAACACTTAAACCGCCCCGCAGGGTAACGAACATACTGTACCTTGCGCCGCTCTGTTCTTCCAGATGCGCCTGTTTATTCGCTTTGAGTTGCTGCTGCATCGCAATTATCAGCGAGCCGTATTTCCGTTCCATATCCCGAAACCGGGGCAGCGTTGCCAGAACGCTTAACTGTTCCATATCGGCAGCATACACTCCGCTGACGAGGGGTTCGACAAGCCGTTCAAAGACTTCTGTGCCGAGACGGCGGCGGACGAAATTTGCCATACTTTCGTCAACATCATCTTTTCGTGGCGGAATGAATAATTCCAGTCCCGCCCTGATTTTCCCGAACCAAGACAGTATCGGCGTTACTGCCATCGGGTACAATTTGGTCGGTGCCATCATCAAAAAGCCGTCGGGCAACAGATGTAATCGCCCCTTGCGGACAACGTAAGTTCGACGTACTTTCGGATTCGTTTGGACGAGTTGTTCGCCGAGTCCGAGTTCTTTGCAGAGATTAACGCCCCAGGGAATGGTTGTGATGAAGTTATCGGCACTTTGCTCGATTTCAAAGCCGCCGCGGTGCAGGGTTTCGAGAACCCCGCCGAGCCGGTTTCGTTTATCGAAGATGGTTACAGAGGCATCCGGCAGGATTTGCGTCAGACGGTATGCTGCCGCCAAACCGGTAATTCCTCCGCCAATAACAGCAATTTGCATAATTCTGAATAACGTTCACACATAATTATCGCCGATTACCCCGAAAATAGCAAATCCCGTACGGTACGGTTTTCAGCAGAAAAATAGTTCCGCTGGTGATACTTCCGGCTATCTATCTTAAAATAAAGTTGAAATTAGAAATAGCCGTCTTCGCTCTCCGTGTGCATCCAAAGCCGCCCCTCTGTCTTGAAAACGGCAGCGGAATACGTTAGAATGAAAAGACGTTCAAGTTTTCTGTTTGTAAATTGCAAAAAATGTCCGAGAAACGTTTGTACAATTTTTCCGCTGGACCGGCTGTATTGCCGCTGTCCGTCCTCCAAAAAGCACAGGAAGAACTGCTTTGTCTGCCCGGTGCTGGTGCGTCCGTAATGGAAATTTCGCACCGCTCCAAAACTTTTGAGCCGATTATCAACGGTGCCGAAGAGAATATCCGAAAACTCCTCAATGTTCCCCCGAATTACCGCATCCTTTTCCTTCAAGGCGGTGCATTGCTCCAGTTCGGAATGATTCCGATGAACCTCTACGGTAAGGAATTGCAGACCGTTTCTGCCGATTACATCGTTACCGGCAGTTGGTCAAAGAAAGCCGCTTCCGAAGCAAAACTCGTCGGACGCATCAACACGATTTGGGACGGCAAAGATACCGGTTACAAACGCAAGCCGACCGATGCCGAGTTGAGTATCAATGAAGATGCGGCGTACGTTTATATCTGTTCTAACGAAACGATTGAAGGGGTACAGTATCCGCAATATCCGGTGAGTCAGTCCCGCAGCGAGGTTAACATTCCGCTCGTTTGCGATGCGTCATCTGATTTTTTGAGCAAGCCGGTCGACGTGTCGAAATTCGGTTTGCTTTATGCCTGCGCTCAGAAAAATGCCGGACCGGCAGGAGTCACCATCGTCATTATCCGCGAAGATTTGCTTGACCGGTCGCCGGAGAACGTTCCGTCGCTGCTTAATTACCGAAAACTTGCGGAGAACAAGTCGATGCTCAACACTCCGCCGACGTTTGCGGTTTATATCGTAAAACTGGTAACGGATTGGCTTCTCAACCGCATCGGCGGTTTGGACAAGATAGCGGCGTTGAACAAGGAAAAAGCGGCACTGCTTTACGATACGATTGACCAGTCGGGCGGTTATTACCGCGGACACGCCGAAAAAGAATACCGGTCAGTGATGAACGTGCCGTTCCGTTTGCCGTCGGAGGAACTCGACAAAAAATTTGAAACGGAGGCAAATTCCGCTGGTCTGGTTACGCTCGGCGGTCACCGCAGCGTCGGAGGTTTGCGGGCTTCGATATACAACGCAATGCCGAAGGAAGGCGTAATCGCCCTTCGGGACTTTATGACGGACTTTCAAAAGAAGAACGGATAATTGCGAAAAATGCGAAAAATCTGATATAATCGTTTTCGTGTTTTTCATCACAATATAATGTCCTGTCCGAATTGCAAAACAAAACCGAAAAGTGGGACCCCGTTATCGCTGTCCGGTTACGGCGAGAAACTTGAGCCGTACCTCATCGCTTTATCAGGTCTGTCGCTTGCTGCGTCCTTTTTGCATCTTTTGCCTTCAGAATCGGCTTGGATTGCTATCATTGTCTCCGGTACGCCGATTTTCCGGCACGCTGCTCAATCGCTCGCCAACGGCAAATTGTCCGTTGATGTGTTAATAGCGACCGGCATTATCGCTTCTATCGCCGCTAACTTTGCTTTACAGAACGGACATCATTCGCACGGCTATCTGTTTGCTGCCGGTGAAATCGCTTTTATTATGGCAATCGGACATTATCTCGAAGAACGTACCGTTGCCAAAGCCCGAAGCGGCATAGAGAGTCTCATCACATTGACTCCGCAGACAGCACGGCGTATTCAGTCTGAACACGAAGACATCATACCGGCTTCGGAAGTTTGCAGCGGCGATGTGCTTCGGGTCTTGCCCGGTGAAACCGTTCCGGTGGACGGCGAAATCCTGACGGGAACAACTTCGCTTGACCAATCGGTGTTGACCGGTGAATCGATGCCGGTTGATAAAACGGCAGGGGAAACGGTCTTCGGCGGCACCGTCAACCGCTTCGGTTCTTTTACGATGCGGGCAACACACGTCGGTGAAGATTCCTCGTTTGCAAGAATGATTCGTTTGATAAAGGAAGCCGAAGAACGGAAATCGCCGATGGAGCGTCTTGCTGACCGCTGGGCTTCCGCCTTGATTCCCGCCGCCTTATTCACCGCCGCTGCTGTTGCGGCGATAAGTTATTATGTGTTCGCAGCAAGCGGCGAAGAGGCATTAAAAAGAGGCATAACGATATTGGTTGTGTTCTGTCCGTGTTCGCTGGTTCTGGCAACACCCACGGCGGTTATCGCTGCCATCGGTAATGCTTCACGCCGGGGAATCTTGATACGCAGCGGCGAAGTGCTGGAACAACTCGGCAAAATCAATACCGTATGTTTTGATAAAACGGGAACGCTGACTTACGGCAAACCGCAGTTAAGCGGAATACATTGTCTCGGCGGTAACGCATTGCCGGAAGTGCTTTCGCTGGCGGCTTCGGCGGAAAAACAATCGGAACATCCGCTGGCAGCGTGTATCGTTGAAGCGGCGATGGAGCAGTCGCTGCCGATTTTGCAGGCAGATGACTTTGAATTGATACCGGGACAGGGCATTTCTGTTACAATCAATAACCGGCGTATTCTTGCAGGCAATAACCGGCTTCTTGAGCGTTTTAATGTAATGCCTGATACGGAGGCAATGCAGATTGCGGAGACGAGTTTTATGCGGGGCGAGACGGTTATTTTTGTTGCCGAGGGCGGTGAACGGGCGCGGGTATTAGGAATTTTCACGCTGGCGGACAGTGTTCGGGAAACGGCGAAAGAAGTTGTGCGGCGTTTACATCAGTCGGGTGTTGAAACGGTATTGTTGACCGGCGATAACGAACGGGCGGCAGAGCATATCGGAATGTTAACGGGGGTAAAGCGGATTGAAGCGAATCTTCTGCCTGCGGATAAAACGGAACGGATAAAGTTGTTACAACAATCGGCGAAACGGACGGCGATGGTCGGAGACGGATTGAATGATGCGGCGGCGATGAAAACGGCGGATGCGGGAATTGCGATGGGAAGAATCGGCAGCGATTTAACAATTAACGCAGCGGATGCGGTGTTAGTTCGGGACAATATCGAACAGTTGCCGTTCTTGTTACAATTATCGGCGAAGACGCATCGAGTGATAATCGGCAACATTATATTATCGATGTCGATTAACATATTAGCGGTATGTTTTGCGGCATCGGGTTTGTTGGGACCGGTTCTGGGAGCCTTAATACACAATGCCGGCTCGTGCAGCGTCGTCCTTAACGCTTCACGGTTAATATACGTGAAGGA
>JAITQJ010000156.1 GCA_031288955.1 Planctomycetaceae bacterium
CCTACTCCCCATCCCCTCTACTGTTATGTCAGAGATCAGCGACAGGGTAAAACAATTTATAGAGCAGTATGAAAAACTGATAAAATCATACGTAAAAATTAGCAAGCGGGCAAAGGATACTCTAAACGGACGAACTCTTGAACGTCCTTGCCGAACTCCGCACCGCAGAGTACCGAACTATCGGCATTGATACGCTTGAAGCCTTAGAACGTATGATTTATTCCGAAATATGCCGCCAAGCCAAGAGCGGCAGCATTGAAAAAGCGTTCGGCGGATACGGCAAGGGCTACGTTGCTGCCGGTGAAACAACAGTCAAAATCCTTGATTCCCTATCGGCACTGATTCCCTTCCGCAAAATGCCGGTCTTACTGGGACAATGCGACGTGAAAACCGTATCCGACCCCGAAGGCGAATTCTCTATGTTTGTTCCCAGAGCGAATAAAAACGTTGCCCTGCCGAGAGCCGGCGGCTGTGCCGCCGGTTGTTACTCTAAATTAACGTTACCGAACAAGTCTAATACCGAATCGAAAACATTACTCCGTTTCTGCGGCTCAAAGCGCAAGTAAAATTGCTTGCGATTTTACTTGCGCTTGCTTGCGCTCGGTATGTTATAACTTGCTTTGTTCCCGCCGGTGCTGTATAATCACCGGAAGACATAACCGATACAGGAGAAATACCTAATGACACGCTTGACCTTCGCTTCGCTGCTTGCCGCCGTGCTGCTTGCCGCTGTGCCGCTTTGCCCGGCTCTCAATGCACAAGTTACACTCAAACACGAATCCTGGAATACTCAGGAACTCGGCAAAATGGCGGAAACTATCCGTCACTACGGAACACTCAATCTGCTCACCTTTCCCGGTGCAAAATTGGTACAAGCAACCGGTGTCGGGGCAACCGGTTTTCTTACCGACGGCAATGCCGGCGACTTTGGCGGACACGGACGCGTAACCGTGGACGGCAAACCTTCCGTTATACGCTACTATCTTGGGAAACCCCGCACCATTCAGGAAATTCGACTCTATACCGCCAACGGCGACAGCAGAGTCAATCAGGATTTTGAAATCCGCCTCGCTTCCGGCAAAGCAGAGTTTCCTGACGCACCGACTTTTACCTCCGGCGATAAAATTCTCGGAAACAGCGGCGGAGGCTTTTTGACCCGTATCGCCAACGAAAGCGGAAAACCGCTCGACGGCGGAAAATACGACTGGATTGAATTCAAACTTTGGCGTACCTATCCGTCCAGTGTCGGCGGAGCAGCCAAAGCAGCAAACAATCAATCGAACAGTTGGTCTTCATACGTCGAATTGCAGGTCATCGGCGACGTGAACGACCCGGCACTTTTTGCCAACGAAAAAGAAAGACAAAATTGGTTTGCCGCCGCTGCAAGAGCCGAATTCAACAAGAAACTGACGAAGAAATTCGGCACCGATGTTCTGCGTTTTCTCAATAATCCGAACTCGCTGAAATTAGCCATCGAAGATTTGGGACGCAAATTTCCGGCAGAATACAATTCGCAAAAATATCTGGCACGTTACGAACAACTGTTGAGCGAATTAAATGCCGTACCGATAGATGCCGCAAACGAAGCGGCACAGGCGAAGTATCAGGACGTTGTTGAGCGTTTTAATACTTTTCGGCGGGAAGCACTGCTTGCCAATCCGCTGCTGAAATTTGAGAAATTGCTGTTCCGCCGGGCGCAGAATGCAGGTTTGACAAATAACTGGATTTCCAATGCGGCACGGGGAAAAGGACAGTACGGCAACGCTTTGGCAACGGTGAATCCCCGTGATGCACAAGGGGAAGCGAAAACGGTCATTGAGAACCCGAACAATTCGTTTGTCGGTGATGTGAGTCTGCATTGGGACGCAGACAAAATGTTGGTAACGGCATTAAGCAGTCAGGATAAAACCTGGCAGGTACACGAATTGCGGCTTGACGGTGAAGGCGGTTTGAAACAGGTAACGGTTTCGCCGGGCAACGACGTTGATAACGTCGAAGGCTGTTATTCGCCGGACGGGGCAACGCTTTTTATCTCAACTGCCAATATGATGGGAGTGCCGTGTATCGACGGCAGCAGTACCGTCGGCAACATTTACCGGCTTGAAACGGACGGTAAAACCGTGCGGCAGTTAACTTTCGAGCAAGACCAGGATTGGTGTCCGGTTTGTTTGCCGAACGGACGGATTTTGTATCTGCGCTGGGAGTACATTGATACGCCGCATTATTTTACCCGGCTGCTGTTTCATATGAATCCAGACGGAACGAATCAGGTCGAGTATTACGGGAGCAATTCGTTTTGGCCCAACAGTATGTTTTACGCCAAAAATATACCGGGGTCATCAACCAAATTTGCGGCAATCGTATCAGGACATCACGGCGTTTCCCGAATGGGTGAACTCGTACTGTTCGACATTGAAAAGGGACGGCAGGAAACGCAGGGCGTTATTCAGCGGATACCGGGTTATGGTCAGCCGGTTGAGGCGAAAATTCAGGATGCGCTCGTCAACGGGTCGTGGCCCAAGTTTCTCTTTCCGGCACCGCTTGATGAAAATTATCTGATTGTATCGGCAAGCCTTGCACCGGAAATGCCCTGGTCGCTGTATCTGGTTGATACGTTTGACAATATGCTGGAACTGCGGAGCGAACCGGGTTACGGTCTGTTTGAAGCGACACCGGTTGTCAAGCGTCCGCGTCCGCCGATACAACAGAACCGGGTCGATACTTCACGCAAGGATTCCAATGTTTTTGTAACAGATGTTTATTTCGGTAACGGTTTGAAAGACGTGCCGAAAGGAACGGTGAAAAAGTTCCGTGTCTTTGCATTCAATTACGGCTACCGCGGTATCGGAAGTCATAATTATTTTGGTATGGAAAGTTGCTGGGATGCCCGGCGTATTCTCGGTGAAGTGCCGGTGTATGCAGACGGCAGTGCTTCTTTTGTGATACCGGCAAATACACCGCTGGCGATTCAGCCGCTTGACGCGGACGGCAGTGCCGTACAGTTGATGCGGACTTGGTTTGTCGGAATGCCGGGCGAAAATCAGTCGTGCAACGGCTGCCACGAGTCGCAGAATACGGCATCGCCGAACCGCAACGGGGCGGCAGCACGCAAGCGTCCGTCGGTCATCGAACCGTTCCTCGGACCGGAAAGACCGTTTTCGTACAAATATGAAGTGCAACCGGTGTTAGACAGATATTGCGTCGGCTGTCATAAGGGAGCCGAAGGACAAGAGAAGCGTCCGAACTTTGCAGATACTTCGCCGGGACAGGGCGGATTCTCGAAATCGTATCACGCTTTGCACCGCTTTGTCCGCCGTCCGGGACCGGAAGGCGATTATCATCTGTATCCGCCGATGGAATATCATTCGTCAACAAGCGAACTGTTTCAGGTACTTGAAAAAGGGCATTACGGAGTCAAAGTTGATGCCGATTCGATGCGGAGGCTTTACGCCTGGGTTGACCTGAATGTGCCGTACTTCGGCACCTGGATTGAGATTGCCGAACGAATGAACCGCAAAAATGTCAGCGGTACAGCAAAGCGGGCAGCAGAGTTGCGGAACCTGTATGCGGGTGTCGATTTCAATCCTGAAGCCGATGCTTATAAAGGTGTGCCGCTGCCGCAGAACATTGAGTTTATTCAGCCGCCGAAGGTAACGCTGAATTATTCGGCACCGGTGGTCAAAGGTTTTCCGTTTGATGAAGCGGAGGCAAAGAAAAAGCAGACTCAATCCAAGCGGTCAGTAAGTGTTACTGATAGTGTTGCGTTCGATTTGGCTTGGATACCGGCAGGGAAATTTGTTATGGGTGATGAAGGCGGCTTTGCCGATGAGTTGCCGCGAAGCGCAGCGGTGATTAAGAAGCCGTTCTGGATGGCAACGACGGAAGTAACAAATGCGTTGTACAATCTCTTTGACCCGGAACACGACAGCCGATTTATTGACCAGTGGCACAAAGACCATACTTTGCCGGGTTATCCGGCGAACAAGCCGCAGCAACCGGTGATACGGGTGAACTGGAACAAGGCGAAGGAGTTCTGCGGTTGGTTAAGCGAAAAGACGGGTAAAAAATTCCGTCTGCCGACAGAGGCGGAATGGGAATGGGCGGCTCGTGCAGGCAGTGCAGCACCGTTCTGGTTCGGCAACGTTGATTCGGACTTCGGCAAGTACGAAAACTTGTCGGACATCAGTACGAAGTTGTTTGTTGTGCGGGGCGTGAATCCGCAGCCGATACAGAATCCGCCGGACATTGAGGCTTTTATTCCGCGGTCGAACTTTAATGACGGAAATATGATGGCGCAGGAAGTCGGCGGATATTTGCCGAATCCCTGGGGCTTGTGTGATATGCACGGGAGTGTAGCGGAGTGGACAAGTTCGGATTACCGTCCGTATCCGTATCGGGAGTCGGCGAATAATCCGTCGCTGCGTAAGACGGTGCGCGGCGGCAGTTGGCGAGACCGTCCGCAGTGGTCCCGCAGCGGTGTCCGCCGTGCATACGAAGCGTGGCAACCGGTGTACAACGTCGGTATCCGGCTGGTCTGCGAGGATTAGAAGAGGAATGAATAATAGATTTGTTCCATAATTGCCTGTGTTTAGATAGTGCAAGAGGTCGTTTTTAGCCACGAAAGACACAACAAGGCACGAAAGGAATAATGAATCATGAATAATGAAGACACTGGTTAATACCCTGCGGTATCCGTTTTCTCTCATTATTCATTCTTAACTGTTCATTAGACTTGTTCGGTAACGTTAATTTAGAGTAAAAATCGGCGGCACAGCCGCCGGCTCTCGGCAGGGCAGCGTTTTTACGCTAAAAAAGTATAAATCACGAGAGCCGGATACTTTGTATCCGGCTAATAACCCAAGAGCGGCTCTCTTTACCCGTTGACTTTTCGTCCCCTGTTGCGTACAATGCTTGACGGGTTTGGTGATAACCTTCACGTTATGCGTATTACATTCGGACAAGAACTGCGTCAGGAACAGCGGCAAATATTGACGCAGCGGATGATTCAGTCAATGGAAATCCTGCAACTGACGCTCCAGCAACTGGAAGAGCGTATTGAGCAGGAGGTGTCCGAAAATCCCGTCCTTGAATTTGCCGCCGACATCAATGCCGAAAGTTCCGGTATTCTGCTGCCGCAGCGGGAAACGGAGGAAGTTGATGCCGGCAATAACCGCGAAGACGGCGGCATCACCGGCACTGGTGAGACTCCCGATGCCGCCGGCGGTTCGGCTATGGACTCCGGTATCATTGAACCGGAAATCCGCTTTGAAGCAAATGCCGACTCTGCCGATGAATTCGCTCTGATGAACGAATTTGAACAAAACTATTCCGGCGTTATCGGCGACGAATCCGCAAAGTCGCAGGGCTATCTTGACGATATTGACTCTCAAAACGATGACCGGCTTATCAATATCCCCGTTGCGGGAGAAACGTTTCAGTCTTTTTTAGAAGAGCAACTGCGCTGGTTTGAAATTTCCGAAGACATTTATAATATGGCGTGGCGGATTATCAATAATCTGAACGCCAAAGGTTATTTTCCTTACGATTTACCGGATTTTCTCGGCAGCAATCATACACCGGAAGAATTAGAGACCGCTAAAAAAGCATTGGCAACCGTTCAGGGACTCGAACCGACCGGCACCGCCGCAAGAGATTTTCAGGAATGTTTACGGTTGCAGATTCCGGCAGATTCGCCGAATGCCGCAGTGCTGCGGGCAATTATTCATTCGTTTTTAGAAGATGTTTCGCAGAACCGCTTCACCGCCATAGCCAAAGCGACCGGTTTTGCTGTTGAACGGATTCAAGCCGCCGTAGGTGAACTGAAGCATTTTAATCCGATACCGAGTGCCGGTTTCGGCAGCGACACATCGGCGGCAGTTGATCCCGACGTGATTGTCGAAATCAGCGATGACGGCGGTTATACCGTTCGGGTAACGACCGAAAGAATTCCGCAACTGCGTATCAGCAAATTGTACAGCGGTCTGGTGCATAATCCGCAAACGGATAAAACGACCAAAGATTATATCCGCAAAAAAGTGATTGCCGCCCGCTGGTTAATTGATGCCATTGAACAGCGGCAGTCAACGCTGTCCCGTGTTGCGGATGCGATAGTGCGGCACCAGATAGACTTTTTTCTACTGGGACCGCAGGCAATCCGTCCGCTTAAAATGCAGCAGATTGCCGACGAACTCAGTATTCATATCACCACCGTTTCGCGGGCGTGTGATGATAAATGGATGCTGACACCTATCGGACTTTTTCCGCTCAGCCGGTTTTTTGTAACCGGCTTGGAAGCAACGGACGGCGGCGAAGCGGTAGCAAACGACGTGGTGCAGATAAAAATCAAAGCAATCATCGAAGCCGAAAATAAAGATAATCCGCTTTCCGATGACGCAATCGTCAGAATACTTGACGCAGACGGCGTTAAAATTGCGAGACGTACCATTGTGAAATACCGCCAAATAATGCACATTCCCAGCAGCCGCGGGCGGAGAACATACAACCGGTAAAATGCCCGATTATACGTCCTTCATTCCGCCGAATCTGAATACACCGGAACCGCAGGGACCGCGGTGGCTGGGCATCATTTTTACCATTGCCGCCTCCGTTCTTTTCGGCGGATTTATCATCTTCATCGGTGTTGAGTCGGTGATGGACTGGTCGGGAAACCCGTTGAGTTTCGCTCCCGTTATTCCGCCGAAGGAAAAAAAGGACGAGGTTAAGCCGTCCGGCAATGTCTTTGAGCCGAGCATTGCGCAGTCCTTCAAAGAGTCGCTGCGTCCGATGATTCTTGTAACACCGAAAGACAAGAGCCGGTTAGCGAGCCGGGAAACGGTCATTATGGCGCATTGGAAACCGGAAAATCCCCGCGACCGCTGTCCGCTGGTTACCTTTGACCTTTGGGTGGACGATTATCTCGTGCCTTGGGATATGCAGTTCGGCTCCGACACGTGGTTTGTCAAATTGCCGCTGGCACCGGGCGAACACCGTATCCGTACGTTAGCCTTTGACAGCGATTTTTACGTCGAAGAAGTGCCGCCGGCGAAAGAGACAACTGCTGCGTCCGGTGATACTGTTTCCGCTTTCAGTATGTCTGTTCATCCCGGCACGGACAAAGCGGAAAAATGCGGCGATTGTCATCGTATCGAAGCGGGACCGCAGGACATTCAAACGAAGCACCGTTCGTTGACGGTCGGCAAATGGAAGGGGGCGGAAAGTTGTTATGAATGTCATAAGCGGGACGCAGCGGCGGAAAAACACAAATCGCAAACCAAACCGCTCGAACGCTGCACCGATTGCCATCCGGCACATTAAAACGGCTGCCCCGTTTCACGTGATACCGTTTTGGCAAAACTAAATCAGGCAGTTTTAGGTATAGCGTCCCAAGACTAAACACGCATTATGTCCGCCGAAGCCGAAACTGTTCGATAAGACCGTGTTAATGCGGCGTTCTTTTGCAACAAGCGGCGTAAAATCTAAATCGCACTCCGCATCAGGAGACTCCAAATTGACCGTCGGCGGAACAATGCCGTCCCGAATCGCTAACAAACTGAACACCGCTTCAACCGCTCCGCTGCCGCCGAGTTGATGCCCCAACTGACTCTTCGTACTCGACACCGCTGCCGAATACGCCGCCGGACCCAACGCCCTTTTAATCGCCCGCACCTCCGCCAAATCTCCCAATACCGTTGACGTGCCGTGCGCATTGATGTAATCTATATCCGAAGCGTTCACCTTCGCATCTATCAACGCCTTCTGCATCGCCCGGCTCGCACCGAATCCGTTTTCATCAGGCTGCGCAATATGCACTCCGTCGGAAGTTAAAGCAAAACCTTTGACCTCGCCGAGAACTGCCGCCCCGCGCTTTTTAGCGTGTTCCTCCGATTCCAAAACCAACACGCCGCAGCCGTCGGACAAGACAAAACCATTACGGTCTTTATCAAACGGTCTGCTCGCCTGCTGAGGTGCATCGTTCCGCTCTGACAAAGCCCGCATCGCTCCGAAGCCGACAAGTCCGAGATATGTTACCGACGCTTCAGTGCCGCCGGCAAGCACAATGTCCATTTCGCCGCCGCGGATTAACCGAACGGCATCGGCAATCGCATTAACCGATGAAGCACACGCCGTTGAAACACAATAAGACGGTCCGAGCAGTTTGAAATGAATCGAAATGCTGCCCGCCGCCGAGTTCATCATCATTCGCGGAATAGCGAAAGGCGAAACACGGGACGGACCTTTTTCGAGGAGTTTGGCGTGCTGCGTTTCAAATTCGTGCAAGCCGCCGACACCGCTGCCGACGATAACGGCACAGCGTTCGCGGTCTTCGCCGGAAAAGTCAATACCGGATTGTTTGACCGCATCAATGGCAGAGACAACGGCATACTGAACGACACGTTCAAACCGCTTC
>JAITQJ010000182.1 GCA_031288955.1 Planctomycetaceae bacterium
GTAAACTTTCTTGTAGGAGTTGGACATAGTACTACTTTTGGTTAAGTGGATTTTCCGCAGGTTGTTGATAAATATACAGGTCAACGAACTCTCGGCGCAGAACTTTACCTTCTAATTCATAGCCTGAGTTTAGCGATTGTTTGATTTTCTTATCTTTCGCCGGATCCTCTGTCGGCGATTTTTTCCTCGCGTGATGCCTGCCGTCATCAAACGGCATTCCCTCTTCGGAGCGGTAGGTTTCCACGTCGAATTTGATTAAAAGGGCATCCTGAAAATCCTGGATGGTATCTCCGAAAGATTCTACGAAAGATTCTAGGAGTTTCTTGCAATCATCAGACAAACCTTCCCGACCGGCGATATGTGATAGAGACCTTTCTGCGGCATCAATACTTTCAATGACGGCACGAATCAGCCGGCGTTGAAAATTTTCAATGATACCTTTCGCGTCGTTGATATTTTTGTCAAGGAGTTTGTCAATTTGCCCTGCGTGTCGTTCGTCCTGCTCGAGTAGTCTGTGCTCGAAATCCTCTGTGAGTTTCTTTTGTTCGGCTTCAATGCGTGGAAGGGTCTCTAGAATCAAACAGCTTGCATCACGCTGTTGAGCCGATATTTCGTCCCCGTTCGGTACTGCGGCTTTTGGCTCAGGCGACTTTTGTGCCGGGTCGACGGCAGTATCAACAGGATTTTCCACCAGTGCAGCGGCTAATTGATTATCCTGGGGGCTTGTATCGCCGCTCACAGAAGCGGCTGGCGAAGCAACATTTTGCGTATTTGACATTGGGAAACATTTCTGTTACGAGAACGCAGACAAGACCGCTTTTAGAACGGGAGCGGTGCGTTCAATAGATAGGTTTCTTCCCTCTGTCCAAGGAGGTGCGTTACAAAATACACCGAAGTTATACCGCTGAAGATTCCTACGGCGATGCGCAAACGCTCCCTCTACGGGAACGTTCAGACTTTCATCACCTTTGGTAATCTTCACAACGGCGAACCGCTTGGACAGTGAAGTCAACCAATCCGTCTAACGACGGCTATTGAATTGCTGACGTACTCTAGTTTTACTTTCCGATTTCTGTTATTCTGTCCATAATGGACACAACAACCAGTGCGAGTAATATATCCGATTCTGAAAATGTTGCAATAGGGGAGGCAACTCCGATAACCTTATCGTTCTTTATGTCCTTCGTTCAGCAGATACTCTGCCGTATTGAACATCAGGTTTTGGAAATTTTTGTCATTCCAATCGTCCCAATGACCAAGAGAAGTGTAAATAACGTTGCTGCCGTTGAGCCAAAATACCGGCTCGTCCTGTTTCGGATTTTTACCCCGCAACAACACCTCCGCCGTTGCCGAACGCAGCGGCGTGTTTTTGTAAAGCCAATCGGCAGCGTGAAACGCTTCAACACCTTTTAACAGCGGATGATTTTCTTTACCGGCAGCCGGAAACACATCCGTACCGGTATTTTGTTTCCGCAATGCTTCATCGTAGCCCTGATAATTGCCGCCCCAAACGTCTTTGTCGAGTTCCGTCCATTGGGCTAACTCTTTGCCGTCCTCAACGATTTTCTTCTTTGCATCAAATGCTGCGCACGAAGTCCGCAGCCCCAGCACCGGTTTGCCGCTTTCGATAAAATGTTTGATTGCCGCTATCTTTTCCGGTTCCAATGCCCGGCGGCGGACATACAGCACCATTAAATCGGCATCATCAAGGATTTGCAGGTTTTCAATGTTGTGCCGCCCTTCGCCTTCCGTTTTTGGAACGCCGAGAGCAAAATCACTGTGATAATTTCGTAACGTTAATTGATGCGCAAACTCCGGCAGCGATTGATTGCTGTGATACTCCCCTTCGGCGGCGATAAAAGCAATCCGCTTGCGTTTGTCATCGGGAAAACGGAATTGTTTCAGCCCCGTAATGCTGCTCGAAACAACGCTCGGAGAAATGTATGCCTCAATATATTCGAGTACCAAATCAAGACCGGAAAAATGCTCCACCTTCGGCGGCATTGCCGGACTGTACATTGCATCGGTCAAGTCCCGCACCATAACGGCATTGAAGTTAAGCCGCTTTAATGCCCGCAGTCCGAACGAGCGTGCGATGCAGCACATATTGGCGGCAACGCCGGTCATCATCACGTTTTTAATTCCCTTCGCTTGAAAAAATGCGGCAATTTCTTCGCCGGAATCGCTGATAATATCCTGTTCGGCAATCGTAATGAGTTCGCTTTGCCGTTTCCACAGATACTCGACTTTGCACTTCGGCGTACATTCGCAGCCGGAACCGTTTATCGGAAACGGTTTTCCTTTTTCCTCCGGCAGCAGTGCGGCGGATACTTTAACGCCGTTGCCTTTGTATTCGGCTGCCGTTTTCCGCTGCGGATAATCTTTGTAGAACGGCATACACTCGCTTGGTGCGTGAACGATGAGAACGCCTTTTTGACGGGCGGCGGAGAGTACCGAATTGATGGCTTTGGACAATCCCGTCCAGCGGGCGGTGGAATGTTTGCACCAGTGTTTGTCCCACATATCGCAAACGATGATTGCGGTTTCGTTGGATTGCCATTGTTCGATACGGTTGACGAGCATTAACTTGTCTTTATCGCCGTCAGAAGGCACCCGCTGTTGTACGGACATTGGCAACGTTTCGGCAGCGGCAACACCGGCAAAAAGACAAACGGCAAACAAAGCAATCAATCGGCAGGACATTGTTGACCCCAATTTGTGTTCGGAGGCGATTATACTTTGTCCGCCGTTTATCGTCAAGGTCTTGACAACGTTAATAGCCGTTTATTAGAACGGGAATATACACCGTACCGTTTTCCAGTCCGATTTAGATTAAGGCTCTGGCCTTGCATCTCACGTATTTTTTAGTAATTTTTTGACGATTTTGTATAGATTTTCTTTTCTGTGATTGAAGCGGAACTCACATTCCTTTAAGTGTAACATAAAGGTTTGCGAAGCACAACCATTAAACTTTGCCAGCCGTCGGTATGAATTGTCGAGACTGTTAGGATTTGTCCCTGAATAATGGGCATCAGAGCCTCTTTTGAACAATGAGAAACGATTG
>JAITQJ010000230.1 GCA_031288955.1 Planctomycetaceae bacterium
AACACATAAGCGACTTTATTTTTTGCGTCATAATACATCTTGCCGGCTTGGATAACACGCGGACCGTCCCGATAAATGATGTTGCCTTCGAGATAGATTTCAAAGTCGTTGCTGTCAACTTCCTTGTGTGCTGAACCGCTGTTGAGTTTGGACGGATTCGTCATCCACACGACGGCATTGTCGGCGGAAATATCAATGATGCTGCCGGTTAAAATGTCATTCGTTGTGATGCCTTCGATAATCAGATTAAGTCCGCCGGTGAGGACTAAAATGCCCCGATTCGGGTCGTTCGGATACGCTTCAAAGGAGATGTTGATATTGGTATCGCCCCGTGAATTCAGGGACAAGCGGCGAAAGGACATTGGAATTTGATTGGAAGCCGTTATATTGGCAACGGCGGTATTCTGCTGGGCGTGCAGTTGCGGAGTGCCGAAAATCAAGGACACAAAAAGAGCGCAAAGCACGGCGGCGGTGAACCGTAGTGCCGAGTTCTGCAAAGGCAGAATTGTCTTTTGGGCAACAATAATACGCATTTTTACTCTCGCAGTATGCTGATTTTAAGGAACTAAATCAAGAGCAGTCCGTTACTGTACAAGATGATAACATCCGCCGCACAGGCAAATTTTACTTGCGTTTGCTTGTGCTTTCGCCGCTGCGGTTATCCAAGCAGTGCGGCAGCATAACTGCGGTTCTGGTTGGCTAGTCCTAATGCGCTGATGCCGGCTTGGAGCAGGATTTGGTCCCGCACCATATTTGAATAGGCTTCTGCAAAGTCCGTGTCCGATATGAGAGATTTCGCCGCCGTCAGTTGAACGACCGTATCCTGCAATGCCGCAATGTTCGGGTCAAGCGTGTATTTCTGTTCCGCTCCAACCGCTCCCCGCTGCGTTGCAATCTGCGAAACGGCAGACTCCAAAATTTTATCCGCCAACCGCGGATTCGATGCCAAAGACGCAGCACCGCCGCTCCGCAAATCGGCGAGTGAAGCGTATCTGCCGCCTCCTCTGCCGACCGCAGTTGTCCGCGTGCTTTCAAGCGGAACGGTAACCTGTTGACCGGAAACGACATCGGGACCCAGTTGAAACAAAGCACCGCCGTTTTTCGACGACATTGACCCGTCGAGGAGCGGTTTGCCGAGCCAGTTGGTCGTTCCTGAAAACCGGTCAATCGAATCGAGTATCGCATTCATTTGCGCCTGATTGGCTTCGACCATTTCGGGAGTCATCGCTCCGGTGTTAGCGGCTTCAACGGCGAGACTTTTCGCTTCAATCAACAGATTGCTGATTTGCTTCATTCCGCTTTCGGCAACGTTCAGCATAGCGTTTGCCAACTGCGTATTTTTGATGGCGGCGTTGCTTGCGGTGATTTCCGAACGCAGCAATTCCTGTGCAATGAGTCCAGCGGGGTCATCTTTGGCGGCATTGATACGCAGTCCCGTTGCCAGTTGCGTCATTGTGTCCGCCAGACTTGCTTGAGTCCGCTGAACCTGATGCGCCGCCGTCAAAGCACCCGACAACGAAGTGATATACAAACCACTCATTTTGTCCATTATACGCTATTTTTTCGATTTGTCAAACAAAGGGAATCTTTGTAAAGACAGGGAAAGATGGTAAAATACTTGCAAAGGATCGGTCGAAAAATGCTAAACGAACGGATTACAGAAGAATTGACTCTTGCAGCACTGGGCGTAAAACTCGGTGAAAACGGCAGTGTTTCCGTTTGGCTCTAGACAAACGTCTCTTGTATAGATAATAGTGTAAGTCTATGCGTTATCACAGGTTAAGTCATCAAAAACAGGCACGGATACTGCGTTGCGTTTGCAGAGCATAATCTTTCTGTTGATTAAACGGCGAATATGTACCCGATACGATAATTTAGACGAAACTTATAACGCCTTCATCGCACTCGCTAACATCGCTGTTTATTTGAGAAATTAGAGGCAATACGCCCTAGGCTTTGCAATCTGCGTGTTGTGCTGGTACAATCTGTTGACCGAAAAGTTGTTTGAAGCAATAACACCCTGAAAGGATTACACGATGAATCTGAATCTCAAACGCCGAGCGTTTTTGCAAACCGCCGCCGCTTTAAGCACAGCGGCGATGTTTCCGTCCCCGTCCATTCTCCGGGCGCAAAGCCCGAACTCCAAACTGAATGTCGCTTTTGTCGGCACCGGCGGACGAGGAATGTCGCATCGGGATGCCGTCAAAAAAGGGGATAACATCGTTGCCCTCTGCGATACGGACAAGAACACGCTTGAAAAATCCGCTGCCGGCATACCGCAAGCCGAAAAGTTTGCCGACTTCCGCAAACTGCTCGAAAAGTACGGCGATAAACTCGATGCCATCATCGTTTCCACGCCCGACCATACACACGCCGCCGTCAGCGTTGCCGCTATGAAGTTGGGTATCCATTGCCTCACCGAGAAACCGCTGGCGCACGATGTCAGCGAAATCCGCCTGATGCAGAAAATTGCGAAGGAAAAGAATCTGAAAACGCAAATGTGTACCCAAATTCACGCAACGGACAATTACCGCCGCGTTGTCGAACACATTCAGGCAGGCGTTGTCGGAAAAGTTAAAAAGGTTCACGCCTGGGCTGGTGCTGGTTGGGGCAACAAGCCGAAACCTGCCGGAACACATCCGATACCGGCGAACATTGATTGGGACGTGTGGCTCGGACCCGCTTTGGAAACGCCGTACAATCCCTGTTATTTCGGCGGAAACTGGCGGTCATTCTGGCGTTTCGGCAACGGTTCGCTCGGTGATATGGGCTGCCATTATATTGATTTGCCTTTCTGGGCATTAGACCTGAAATATCCTGTAACGGCGGAAACGACGGGACCGAAAAACGACCCTGAATGTTGTCCGAGCGGCGTAACCGCTAAATACGAATTCCCGCAAACGGATAAACACGAAGCCCTTACGCTGTTCTGGTATGACGGCGGCGCACGACCGGCATTGCTTGCGGAGTTCGGAATGCCCGTCTGGGGCGGCGGAGTGCTGTTCGTAGGCGATAAAGGCGTTTTACTCGCCAATTACAACGAGTTCAGAATTTACGGCGACGTTAAAACGTACCAGGGATTCAAAGCACCGGAACAAACCATTCCGAAGTCAGCCGGACACACAGAGGAATGGCTCAACGCCATCAAAAGCGGTCAGGGCGAAACGACGTGTAACTTTGATTACAGCGGCAAGGTTGCGGAAATGGTGCTGTTGGGAGCGTTGTCATATCGGGTCGGCAAGAAAATTACCTGGAATGCCGCCGAGATGAAGACAGACAATCCCGAAGCGGACAAGTACCTTGCCCAGGAGCGGCGAAAGGGCTGGGAATTATAGGAGTCTTTTTGATATACGATGACAACGGAAAAGAATTGCCCCTTTTCCGTTGTCAGTTTCCCATTTCCCGAATTGCGGCGAGGCTTCTTTGCTTGACGCGGTTCGTGCATAAACATTATAATACCGTCCATAAGGTTGTTTCACGGAGGAACGATGAATAGCGATGAGGAGAAAAAAGTCGTATTGATTGCCGGCTGGGGACGCTATCCGATTTATCTCGCCGAAGCCCTGAAAAATGAGGGCTTTGCCGTGTATTGCCTCGGTGTCGTCAATCACGCCGACCCGAAACTGAAAACACTTTGTGATGTCTATGCTCCGCTCGGTCTCGGACGGCTGAAAAATGCCTTCCGGTTTTTTCGCCGCTACGGCTTGACGCAAGGAACAATGGCAGGGAAAATCAATAAAAAACTGCTGCTCGACCCCCTGTTGATGTGGCGGCAACTGCCCGACTTTTATACCGCCCGGCTGTTTGCCCCGATGTTCCTGACCCGGCGAAAAGACTGCAAAGACGATACACTGCTCGGTACCATTGTCAGAGCCTTCGGCGAACAGGGCTTTGAATTATTGCCCGGTACCGATTTTATCCCCGATTTACTTGTGAAACGTCAAAAATTAACCCGCCGCGGTCCGAACGCTGCCGAATGGAAAGACATTTGTTTCGGTTGGAAACTTGCCAAAGAGTTGGGACGGCTCGACATCGGTCAAAGCGTTTGCGTTTGCGGTCAGGCGGCTTTGGCGGTCGAAGCCATCGAAGGTACAGACGAATGTATCCGCCGCGCCGGTGCGCTGTGTCCGGGCAAAGGCTTTACGGTCGTTAAAGCGGCAAAGCCGCAGCAGGATATGCGTTTCGATGTTCCGACATTCGGCTTGCTGACGCTGCAAACAATGTACGAATCCGGTGCCAGAGTATTGGCAATCGAAGCGGACAGAACGATATTTATTGACCGCCGGGACGTTGTCGATTTTGCTAATCTGCATAATATGGTCATCGTTTCAATACACGAAACCGACTCCGTCAAAGACAACGCCCCGTTTGCCGAATATCCGACCTGATGTTTCCGTCCGCCGAGTTAGAACGGTCATCACGGTCATCAGCTGTTAATTTGCTCTAAAATACCTTGCGGACATATTCTGCGCTGCGGCGGAACAATTCTTTTGCCGTCAATGTTTTCGGCGTGCCGGATTCGCTGCACTGTTCCAGCACGAAAAGCAGCGGACGGTTGAGCCGCTTTAATTCCGCCGACAATTTCACGTTGTCAATGTCGCCGTCTCCGAAAGATTCACTCCAGACATTCGCCGACGATTGACGAAGATGTACCATCGAAACGCGGTCAGCATACAGTTTTAGATGGTCGAATAACGCAACCTGCGAATTGCCGCAACCCCGATAAGACCAGTGTTCTTCCAAACACAGCGTCAAATGTTTCGGGTCAGTCCCGTTGAGAATATGAACAAATTCCCTGCCGCCGAATTCCAGTTCCGTTGTATGATAATGCAGTGCAAGGGTAATGCCGAGTGCCGCCAATTCTTTACCGGTTTTGTCGATGTTCTGCGATTGCCGAATTAGTTCCGCATCGCTTTTGCCGTGTTTTGCGGCGGCATTGAAGCAGATGAAACGGCTTCCCAACTCCTTCATTTTACTGCCGAGTTGTACAAGCCGGTCAATTTCTTTGCCGGCGGCGGCTTCATCGTGCAGATTGGCACTGGTATAAACGGAGCGGTACTGCATACCGGCATCGTTCAAACGCTGCACGGTTTTTTGCAGGTCGTTTGCCGTATTGAGGCTGAGTTCAATTCCGTCGATACCGGCATCTTTCAGTTCGGCAAGGTTGTCAAGATAATTGGCTTTATCCCGTGTATAGAGAACGTTAGCGGCGAACGAATTCAGCGCAATATGCAGTCTCGGTTCTGCCGTATCGGGAGCCGCAGCAGACAACAACGTGTCAACCGCAACGGCACTGCCGGCGGCAGCGAGCAGAAAATTCCGGCGTTCCATTGTTTGTATTCCTTTCGTGTTCGATTAGACTTATGCTAAACATCGTTTTCAATTCAGCCGTTCTGCCGTTGACCACAGTCCCGCCGACGGCGTACTGATAAAATAGACCTCTTCGCCGTCCGGCATTGTGTTGAAACCGTTCTTCAACTTTGACGGGTCATAACGTTTCACTGTTTCCTGATAATCGGCAAAACCAAAATTCACCGATTCAATGTCTGCCTTCGACATTTGCCCCGGTGCGTACGTGATTGTAAAACGCCCTTCTGAAGAACCGTGAATCAGATGCGCCGTTCCAACCGCCAAGTCCTTCAAATCACCGTCCGGCGGACATTCGCGGTAAAGTTTCATCACTTTTTCCGTTCCGGCGTAACCGTACTTGCGTATCAGCGTGTCAATCTCCGGCTGTTCACCGAAGCGTTTCAAACCGGGAGCGATTATCAGCAATTCGCCGCCGTCCGCCATTGCCTTGCGGGTCCGATAAACTGCCTTGTTTGCAACCCAGGTACTGTAAAACTCGTCCCCCTGCATTACGGCAACGACCTTTTTCAGCGGCGGAACAACCGTAATGTTCTGTTTCTGCGAAGCCCTCGCCGCAGCAAGATACGTTTCAGTGTCTTCACCGGCATAAACTCCCGTATGCACCAATGCACCAGTATTGTCGTACGCCATCACGACCTGAAAATACGCATCAGGCAGATGTCCCATAAACTCCGCTTCGGCTTTATTGTAACAGGCACGCAGCGGCGTTGTTAATGTACCGAGGTTGTTTTCGATTCCGCAGCAAGCCGCCATCAGGTGCGAGGCGCATATCATTTCTTTGCCGCCCAGCCCGATGAAGTAATTCTTGTTATGATTCGCAAAACCGAGAACTTC
>JAITQJ010000270.1 GCA_031288955.1 Planctomycetaceae bacterium
GCTCGTCCGCCGTTTTTGTGTTCCCGCTGATAGGCACTGGTGAGAATGGCGTGCATTTTGTGAAAAACTTCTTTTTTCACGCCGAAAAGTTCTTTGAAATCTGCATCATTTTGGGTGAGAGCGTGCTGCCAGCGGTTCATCATTGGCTCCTTGACGAGGAAAGAGGAACTCTCATCATACCACCTACAAGCAATCGGGGAAATACTATATCACAAATCGACTAAATTAACGTTACCGAACAAGTCTACTTTGTATCCGGTTAATGCCTCAAACGGAATTTGGTATAATTAGGGCGATACTGGTCAACGCGTCCTCATTGCCAAAAAGAATGTTCTACGAACTCATATTTCCGAAACGTATTGTTTTCGGTGCCGGTAAACGCCGGGAAATCGGGAGTTTAGCGAAACCGCTGGGACAGCGGGCGATTGTCGTTTGCGGTTCCCGAACACTCGAACAAAACGGTTCTCTTCGGGAACTCATCGCCAACCTCGAAGAATCCGGCATCTCAATTTTAAGTACGCAAACCATTACACACGAACCGGAGGTGCCGGATGCGGACAACCTCGTTGAGCGGCTTCGGAGTTCGTTTATGACCGGCGATTTCGTCATCGGTTTCGGCGGCGGTTCGGCTATTGACCTTGCCAAAACCGTTGCCGCTCTCCTGCCGCAAAAGGGACGCTCCTCTGTCAAAGAATACCTCGAAGGTGTCGGGAGCGGCTTGACATTAAAACAGCCGCCGCTGCCGATTGTTGCCGTTCCGACAACTGCCGGTACCGGTGCGGAAGCAACACGAAATGCCGTTATCGCTTCGTACAGTCCGCCGTTTAAGAAAAGTCTTCGGGATAACGCCCTAATGCCGAGCCTTGTCGTTGCCGACCCCGAATTGACGCAATTTTGTCCGCTGAAAATAACGGCGGCAGCCGGTATGGATGCGGTAACGCAACTGTTAGAAAGTTACGTCAGCAAAAAACATCAGCCCGTAACCGATGCGCTTGTGGAACAAGCATTGCCGGCGGCGGTGAAAGCCCTGACCGTTCTCGGCGAAACGTCACTCATTGATTGGGGCGAGAAGGAAATTCTTGCAGAGCGTTCGGCAATAATGCACGCCGCTTTGCTTTCAGGCATTACTTTGGCGAATGCCGGTTTGGGAATGGCGCACGGCATTGCACCGGCATTAGGAACGCATTGCCGGATACCGCACGGGACGGCGTGTGCGCTGCTTTTGCCGATAACCTTGCGGACGAATGTTGATGTTTGTTTGGAGCGTTATGCGAAACTCGGACGGCTGCTCTTTTCGTCTAAAACGGACGCTGCGGCAGTTTCGGAAGAAGAGGCGGCAGAGATGCTTATTTCCAAGATAGAGGAACTCTGCGAAATACTGATGATGCCGAAAACATTGAGCGAAGCGGGAGTCAAGGCAGCCGTGATACCGGCGTTGGCAGCGGATTCACAGGGTTCAAGTATGTCGGGCAATCCTAAAACGCTGACGGCAAGCGATGTCGAAAACATTTTGCGGCAGATAGCATAGACACGGTTAAAACTATGCCAATGTCCAGAGGCGGCGGAGCAGCCATTCGGTCAGCAATGCGGCACAAATGACCGATAACAAATAGACGTACAGCCGCTCTTCCGCCGAGGCATCCAAGACCGCTTTCTGTGAACGTACCTTTATCCGCTCCGGTAACTGTTCCAACGCATCAAACGAACGGAAATACGTCCCGCCGCTGTCCGCTGCCAACCGTTCCAGCAGCGGCTCGTTGCGGTTCGGATGCTCCTGTTCCAAGGCACTCATCTGAACCTGTACCGTCTCTGCTGCCGTGATGGGAACATCACCGTCCGGCAATTGTAACTGAAACGTCCAGGTGCCTTCTTCTGTCAGCGGTACAAACGCCTGATATACCCCAGGCACATTGGAGTCGAGTACCGCCTCAAGTGTCCGCTTCGTTCCCGACGGCATCAAAATATCAAGCGGCAACTTTGCTTCCGTCAACGGATTCAACTGCGCATCGTTCGCCGTCAAACGCAACTGCGCTGCCGTTCCAAGAGAATAATGTTTTTTGTCCGCTGTCAGCGACACTCTGTCCGAGTCCCGCTGCAAACGCCCCTGACTGACATAACGAATCATCTTCGCCGCTATTTGTTCAAAAATTTTCTCGCCTCCTTTGACAGTACGTGTCCGCCAGAGTTCGCCGCTGCCGATGTACAACACTCTGCCGGAACCGTAAAACTGTTCGGCAATGAACACCGGTACGGCGGTTGCGGTTATTCCTTCCGGTACAGCCTCTTTGCCCGCCGCCAATAAAGTTGCCGCCGGTTTTATGCCCTTAACGGCGAAACAGCCGTAGAAACCGGAGAACGTGTTCCAGAAACTGCGGGACTGCACGGGGTCGGAATACGGCTGCAAATAGACAGCGTTTTCGCCCGTTTTGGTCAGATGAAGCGGCTGCGGTTTGGCGGAGGTGCGCATTTTGCTGTCGAAAGCCGCCTCGCCGGAAAAAAACTCGACGGGATAAAGCGAACGAATTTTTTCAAAACTTTTATCATAAAGCCAGCCGGAAACGGTGTCGCCTTGATGAATGCCGCCGGCAATCAGGATAACGCCGCCGCCCTGCCGGGCAATCCAATACTCTAATATGTCTATTTGTTCAGGTGAAAGTTCACGCCAGGGGGCATCGAACGTTATCAGAACATCATACTGCGCCATCTCGGCTTTCGTTGACGGAAATGCTGCTAAAATCTTGTCGGCGTTCTGCGAAATAGATGCCGAACGGTTCCAGCCGGGCAGTACATCGGCGGTCATCGTTTTGTCCCGGTTGATTTGTGAGCAGATAAATTGATAGTCCCGGCTTGGTGCGGATGCAAAAAGCAGTATCCGGTCTTTGCGGTCAACGGCATTAACTTCAAACGTTTTGCTGTCTTCGCTGACTTTGACCGTTAAGCGGTGTTTTCCGGCAGTCGGCAATTTAACCTCAAACGCTGTGCTGTGCTGCGTTTGTGTATCGAATGTTTGTTCGCCGATTACCGTATCGCCGTCTAAAAGCGTTACAGCAATCTTCTGCGGCGGGATATTTTCGCAAAGAACCGGCACCGTCAGGCGGAACGCATCGTTCGGAAACACGCGGTCGGGAACGTCGATACTGCCGATACGGATGCTCGCCGGCAACTCCGTCTTACCGACACCGGCGGTATAAACCGGTATCCGCAAATTGGCGGCATTTTCTGAAGGCGTGTCAATGCTTTGACCGGCATTTTGCTGTCCGTCGGAAAAGACGATAACGGCAGCGAGCGGTTCGCCGCGTTCTTTATGCAGAACTTCGGCAATCGCATCGCCGAGAGCCGTTTTTTCGCCGTTGGCGGAAGCAAACGACGCGGCATCTTGAACCGATTCTGCTCTGACTTCCGAGTCAAACGAAAAGATTTTAACGTTATGCTGCTGTGAAAGTGCCGGCAGCAACGGGCTGCTGCTCAAAAATTGCCGGACGGCAGCGATACGAGCCGATTTATCCGCTGTATCATTATTGTTCATACTGGCACTCGTATCAATCAGCACGGCAACGTCAGAACTGCCGACGAGATGCGACCATTGCGGCTGCAAATAATAAACAAACAGACCGGCAACGGCAGCGCAGCGGAGTGTCAGGAGAACAATGCTTTTCCAGCGGTGCAATTCGGCGGTATCCGTCCGAAGCCGCCGCTGAAAGTACCAGACGAGCAGCGCAAAGACGAGAATCGGCAGCAGGTAGTCAACATTCTCCTGTATCCGTCCCAAGCGAAAAATCGTCTCCGCAGCGTCGGGCATTTGACAAACAATCAATAATGTTAGATAATATCGGGCAGTAATTCAGTCCCCGCACCAAAGGCGGTGCGGACGGTATCGAATAAAAACCCGCAACCGTTATTATCAATTATCAAACACCGATTGCAAGACAATGTCCGAAACTGCGAAAACGTTTACATTTGTTACTCTTGCCGTTATTCTTGCCGGCATCGTGTATGTCAGCCGTCCCGTTGTTGTTGAATTCAAGAGCGAGGAAATGCTCGGCAAGCAACTGTTTCCGAATTTCACAGACCCGCTGGCGGTCAAAACGCTGGAAATCGTTCAGACTGATGCGTCTGGCGAAAAGGCGGACTTCAAGATTGCTGCCGTAAAAACAACGGAAAACGGCGGAGAAGTCTGGGCGATTCCGTCGCACGATAATTATCCGGCAGATGCAAAAGACCAGATGGCGAAAACCGCCGAAGCATTAACCGCCCTGACGGTTCTTGAAGTCGTCAAAACTGACGGCGGCAGCGATACGGCAACGCAGCAGGTAATGTACGGCGTTGTTGACCCGTCGGAAAGCAGCGGTGAAGGCACCGGCATAAAAATAACGCTCGGCGGGGCAAATAATGAACAACTCGTTAACATCATCGTCGGAAAAAAAGCAGCGGCAAAAGAAGCGGACAATCCTGACTCTGCCGGCAAGACGCTGCATTATGTCCGTATTCCGTCGCAGCAGCCGATTTATGTTACAGAAATTGACCCAAGCCGGTTTCCGGCAGACTTCGACCATTGGATTGAAAAGAATCTCCTCGACATCAGTACGCTTGATATTACGCAGATTTTTGTGGACGAATACTCGTTCAAAATCGAAGTTGATGTAGCACAGGGTGCGCTGCAAGAGATGCTCGCACCGGAATTCAAAGGCGATATGACGTTCGATTACAATGCCGATGAAACGGGGGCGGCAAAATGGAAACTCGCCAAATTGATGGGATTCAAGGGACAGGATTATCAGTATTACGAACGTAAACCTGACGCAGGCAAAGAACTGAACGCGGAAACATTGGACGCGGCAGTATCGGCGTTGAACGATTTGAAAATTGTCAGTGTGCTGCGCAAGCCTGCCGAATTAGCAAAGGCGTTGCGGGAAGGCAAAACGTTTGAAAAAATCAAGATGGACGCTTCGATGAAAAAGACTGGCTTCTATCTTGTCCCGATGCCGGATTTGAAGGGCGATAAAACGAAAACGATTCAGCAATTATTGTCAAACGAAGGGGACATTCAGTTACGTATGAAGGACGGTATCCGTTACAATCTGCGTTTCGGCGATTTGACGGGAACGGAGAGCGAAGTCAAAGACGGGACGAAAAAGCCGGAAGCGGCGGAACAAAAGCCGGACGAAAAAAAGACGCTGGGGGCGAATCGGTATTTGTTTATCACAGCGGAGTTTGATGCGGCGGCGGTACCGGCGGCAGAGGTAAAAAAAGTGCCAGAGGTGCCGAAAGAGGCGAAACCGGAGGACGCTGAAAAAATTAAGGCAGAGATTGCGGAAACAGAAAAGGCGAACACACGGGAGGCGGAGCGGTACAAGTCAGACATTGAGTCGGGCAAAAAGCGGGCAGAAAAATTATCGGCACGTTTTGCGGACTGGTATTATGTGATTCCCGAAGACGTTTATAAAAAGATACATTTAACGGAGACAAACGTATTCAAATCTGTCACGAAAACAGCACCGCAAACGTCGCCGGCTGAACAAAAACCGGAAGAGCCGAAGACGAATAAAGCCGCAAACTTACCGGATTTGCCGGGGTTGTAATAGCGGATTATTTATAATTAACATCTGATGAAGAGTGTTGTGTTGTGCCGTCATCGTACAACGGCGGTTTAATATAGGTAATGTGCGAAAACTTTACCGGTTCACATTGAGAAATTCGCCGTAAAATCGGGAAAAAGCGGCATTTTTCTCTACGTCTTTCGTCCGTTTCGTGATACAATAGCGTCTGAATTCTTTCCAAAATCAATGTTCACAAACGAGTTTTTCAAGCGGTACGGTTTCCGAATTCTCGTTGTCATATTCTTCCTCCTTCCCTTTATTTGGATGGGAACGAAAAGGACGTTTATGAGCAACTCGAATAACGTTGCCGACTGGCTGCCGGATACGTTCGCCGAAACGCACGAATATCAATGGTTTCTCCGGCATTTTCCCTACGAACGGTTCGTTGTCGTCAGTTGGCAGGGCTGCACGATGGACGATTCACGTCTCGAAATGTTTGCGCAAAAACTTGTGCCGGGGCAGACGATTGACAATATCGCCAAATGGACGGACGAACAACTGAAAGCCGAATTAGCGGTTGAGTCGAGGAATGACAATGTTACACCGGAGACAAAAACAGAGGCGAATGTCCCCGGTTCTTTGAGAACGCCGCCGAAAGCAGAGATTCTGCCGGAGTTGAAGGAGTCCGATGATGCGGCGGATGTGCCGTATTTCAAGTCGGTTATCACCGGACCGCGTCTTTTCCGGCTCTTTAAGGAAATGTACAGCGGGGACGGACCGGGAGCGATTAAACTGACCGATGAGCAAATCAAACGGAAAATGCAGGGGCTTCTCATCGGTCCCGACGGTCAGAGTACGGCACTGATTGTTACGCTGACCAGAGAGGCACCGCAGGGCAAAGACCTCGCTAAAGTTCTGGAGGCAATTCGGGAAATCGGTCGGGAGTGCGGTGTGCAGCCGCGTATTGCTGCCGATAACCGTCCCGTGTATGTCAAGGTGTTCAGCAATGTAACGAAAACGGTCAAAGATATGATATATGGTCGGCAGCCCGATATGGGCGGCGTGATTCTCGGCGGTCCTCCGGTTGACAACGTTGCAATAACACACGAAGGCGAACAGACTTTGCAGCGTCTTGCGGGGATTTGCGGTCTCATCGGTTTAACGCTGGCTTGGCTCTGTTTCCGCGATTTCCGGTTAACGTTCTTTGTTTTTTGGACGGCAATTATTAGTGCCGGTGTTGCACTGGCAAGCGTTTCTCTTACCGGCGGGACTTGCGATGCGATTCTGTTAAGTATGCCGGCGTTAATTTACGTTCTGGCAATGTCCGGTGCGATTCACCTTATCAACTATT
>JAITQJ010000407.1 GCA_031288955.1 Planctomycetaceae bacterium
CAATCGTAAATATCATCTTCGCTCTCTTCGCCGTCATTGACGATGAGGTGCTTTTTGCAGTACACCTCTTTGGTGTAAGACTTCTTTTCACCGCAGCCGAAGTGACCGGCTTTTTCCCAGCAATAACTCCATATCGGCGGAGTGTGCTGTGAATACACTCCGTTAAAATAATCGTACCGCAAAACCGGCTTACTAAAATCAATCCTGCCGCTCTTATCCGCTTCTTCGCCGTTTGCCGCCGCCTCTGCGTCCGCCTCTGCATATTCGTCAAGATATTCCTGTACCGTCTTGGTTAAATCCGGCACTTTAACAACTGAACCGTCCGGCTGCGTGTAGCCGGTGATGTTCGATACCGATTTGCTGTTCAAGTCGCTTATCCGCCATTGTCCGCTGCAAGAAGTGCTGTTTTCATAATCATCATGCCAATCGGTACCGAGCGAAGGGAGTCTGCCGGTGTATTGTCCGCTATAGATGACCTCGTATCCGCTGCCCCGCTTGTAAAAGATAACGCAGGAATTATCACCGGTCTGAAACGCAACGTAGTTTCCGTAAAATTGTTTGGTATCGTCTCTGTTGTCGGCGGGATTTGTTATCCGCTTTGGCGTTGTGCATAAAAGAGAAGCCCGCTGCCAGTTGTATTTCCAATGCGTAGTATAGCCGGTTTTTATAAACTCGTCATCTTCACGTGTTCTGTAAGCTATCTCGCCGTTGTCATTCCAAGCCCACAAGTCGCCGCAGTCAGTGTAAAAATACCCGCTATAATTACATTCGCAATGCGGACAACTGCTCTCGTTATTCGGCTGATAACCGATACGATTCCAGCGGGGAACTAAAAAACTGTAATTGAAGCGTCCGTTGAGTCTTGACATAATCCGGGTAATCAGTTTTTAATCATTGCACGAACACGTTTTCAGACAATCGCCGCCGGTGAGTTCAAGACGCTCCTCGTTTTTGATTCGGCTGCGGTCAACCTGATAATTCGGCGTGGCGTATTCGGGGTTGCAGTCACTTGCCTCGTTGGCGAAATAGCAAGTAACATATCGCGCCTGCGCGTAAGCGAGTACCGGTATCAGGTCAAGCCCGACAAGGAACGTGAATTTAGTCCCGGCATCGTCCTCGACAGTCATACTGGAATATGTATCATCGCTTTTCCGGCACGCACCGTCAAGCGAGAGCAATTCCGGTTCGGCATATTCCGTTGGGCTGCTGTCTTCGACTTCTTTTAACTTGTGCCGCCGCCGGTTGAATGTTTCGGGTAACCACTCCGGCGTAAAATCTTCATAGTCGCCCTGTCCGTTGAGCGTTGTGATATAACTTTCCGGCGGAATGGCACGATAACAGTTTTTTGTTACGCTAATCTTATCCTTTTCGAGCGTTGCGGTACCTGCCGCAACCCAGTTGCTGTTTTCTGCGTCCCACTTGTACCAGACATAACTGCCGGTATTTTCGTCGCCAACCCGATAAAGCCCTTGCAGGTTGGACGGGGCAGTCTGCGGCAGCAAGTCCGCTGTTAGAACTGTGCCGATGTAATTTTTGTACAAAATATCGCCGTAAGCGTCTGTCTTGAATTGTTCGTATTCATAACTGCCCGCTGTCAATTCCAAACGCAAGCCGGAAGGAAGTACCTCGTCCCACGCAAGTTGAAAGCACATCACCTCATCGTATTTGAGAGCGTCTTCGTCGTCATCCTCGTCGCCCCCCTCATTCTCTTTATAAACGAGTAGATAGTCGCTGTCATAAACTGCGTTATTCTCATCATCGGTTTTTACATTATGCTGTTTCTCGTTTTCAAATACTGCCGCTGCCTTCAAAGCACTTGCCGCTGTTAAGGCGGCATAGATTGCTGCCGTTGCTGCTTGTTGTAAGGCGGTGTCATCAGGATTGCTAAACGCCTGCTGCCGTGCGGTGTCCGCTTGTGTTGCGGCGGTATCTGCGGTGTTTTTTAATTCCTGATAATCAGCATACTCTTCATCGACATCAGTAAGTACCTTTATCTTTTTGTCCGTTTTCTTACGCCGCCGCTGTGATTGAAATTCCGGTATATCCGGCGGAGCGGAGACGGCACTGGTCTTTTCGTTCCCGTAAGGGTCAACAAAATACGGCTCGCCGCCTTCATACGTTTTCGGCAGGGGAGCGTATTCTTTTCCCTCAACGGCAACTCTTCCGATACACCGCCACGCATACCATTGATTGCACGCTTTTTTGTATGCGTCTGTATCCGGTTCTCCGGCATCGTTCTTATAATCTGCCTGTACCGGCTTGTCCGTTTTCTTATCCGGCAACTTCGCCGCTTCGCTGCCTAACGCCGGAGCGGGCAGACTATCATCGCCCGTAACATAAATCGGGCATTGCACCGCTTTTTTGATAATGCCGTAAATCTTGCCGGAAGGAGCGGAAGCCCCGCCGCTGACCAGTTCCCAAACACCCCGCCAAAACGCAAAGACTCGGCTGCCTATCGACGTATCCGGCACACCGCCGCTGCACGGAGCGTAAAGGTCTATTGTCTTTCCGTCATCTCTCGCCTTATACTCGCCGTCAATATGCCAAAGACGGACTGCTCCGCACTTCCAAAGTTGACCTTCCTGCGTCCAACTGCTGACGATTTCCACCGGCGAAGAATAACCGGACAGTACGTCCGCCGAGTTCGTCGCTGCCGCAGAAGGTTCAGGCGGAACGTAAGCATCAACGGCACTCTTTATCCGCCGACCGTATTGTTCGGAAAAAACGGCTATCTTGTCCATTATTGAGGTTGATGATTGTTGTTGATATAAACCAGCAGGCAAAAATCGAGCAATTGATTTTCCCTATTTAGGTGATTTTCATCTTGATTCTTTCGGCGGAGGCGGGGAATGAAAATCAACGCCGTAGCTGCACGAAGAGCTTTCAACCCTCATTCTCATTGTAATCGGCAGCGTTTCGTCAAGTTTACAGATGACGATACCCGCCGGCATCGGCGGCGGATTTTCCTTTTCTTTCGTTGAATAAACGCAGTCTCCGCATTTCACTTTATCATTGTCGTTCATTTTGCACTCTTTCAAAAACTCTGGCTCTTTCACAAAAGCAGGGCATCTATCTCTCATCGTTTTCTCCTTTGCATCGTTTCACGATTTCGTCCAAGTCGTCGCCGTCGAATCCGTCATCGTCATCGGTATCCTCTTTCCTGATGTCGGCACCGATTTTTTTGGAAAGAGCGATAAGGTACGCTGTAACAATAATTATCGACAACCACATTATGAAAATAACTATTGTCATCTTTTTCTGTTTCAAAAATAGGGGGCGGAACGTGTTATGCACAGGACTTTTCTTATACTTATGCGTTTGCACGCATAGTGGTATGCCGCATAAAAAAAGTGTCATCATAGCGTTTCCCGCCCCTGTTTCGTTCGTCATTCAATCGGCAGCGAGTAATCGTGTTTGCCTTCGCCATCGCCCGCAATTTCAAGGTTGTAACTGCCGAAAACCGTTGAGTCCGAAACGGTTATTTTGGCAATGCCGTCTTCCATTCGGATATTCATAAATTTCTTTATCGGCTCGATAAAACCGATTCTGATTATCTGACAATGTGCTTCATAGTGTTTGTCATCAATTAAAACATTCATCGTGTTCTCCGTTTCCTTTCGTTTTTGTGTATCTTATAAAAAACCGGCAGGCTTCGTTTCAAACGACGAATTGACTCCTAATCCGCCGCAATCTCCGCAGAGAGCAATATGAAGAACTCTTTCTGCTATGTATCCGCCCGCCGGTCAGTATTTTTAATCCTCTTCGAGTTTCTTGTATTTTTGAAACTCTTCGAGGGTCATTGAATAGACGACGTTTTCCCGAATTCTTTCAATGAATTCCTCGAGGAACGCTTTTTTTGCTTTTTCATAACTGCGGCACGTCTTGCCGACTATTTTATGGTCGGAGTGGGTGTCGCATATCGGATACTCGTCGTAATTCTCGGTACGGCGGAACTTCATCGGCTCGTAACATACTGGGCAGCGTATTTCAAACGGATCGTAAACCATCGTGTTCTCCTATTTATTAGTTTCTGTAACGGTTATTCAATTTCATACTCACCGGCATTGATGCCTTCTAATACTTTGATGTACGTTTTCGGTACCTTGTCTTTTCCGCCGTAATACTCAATCATCGCCTCGCCGTTCGGAACGATATTAGCGGCTCTGCCTGATTTCGTTACGGCTGCACGAAAAAAAGCGTTTTTATTCAGCATTGTCAGCGTTTCTTCTTTCGTTTGCATCATCACGCGGGGGCGGATTTGCGATTGACGTTCATCCTGATAGTTTTTCATCCGTTCGACAGATGCCTCGACAGATCCCTCGGCAAACAATTTGCCCGGCGGTTTCGCAACCGGCGATTTTGCAACCGGCGGGATGTTTTCCTCTTTCAATACGCTCACGGCATTATGATAGGAAACAAACAGATGCCGTCTCGGTGAAAATCCGTGTTCGGCGGCAAACTGTTTTTCCTCATTCCATAACGCCGCACCGTGCCGCTGTTCGCTGCTCCAACCGTAACACTCTTCTGTAAAGATGCTGCCTAAAATGTGCAGTGCCGGTGTCCATTTAGGTATTGTCCGTCCCTCGCTGCCGGCACGCTTCACTTCGCCGGAAACGACATTGAAAAACCGCTGCATTGCCTCCGGTAAATAAAAATCAGGGTGCTGTTTAGCACGCAAGAACGCAATGCAATGAATGACAAAGTCGCTGACCGCCCGCACCTTTACCGGCTTTGAGTGAAATCCCTTGTAAATCTTCGGCAGGGACTCGGTAAAAACCTTGTAAGCATCTGTTTCGATAAGCGGCGAGTCGGGTTCGGGGACGCTGTTCATTCCCAAATCGGCAAGCATACGATAAAGGTACTTGTGCGGCGGGTCGCCTTGAATGAAGATTTCCCCTGCGGTAAATGGTATCCTCGTCCGCTGCAACAGTCTCTCTTCGAGGATTGGACGCTCTGTGTGCCTTTCTGCGGCGTTCTGCCTCATTTGTGTAATGTTGAGGAGTTTTGAGAAATGAACGCCGGAGGCGGCTTGCTGGTGCGGTTTGGCGGGGGATTGGGCAGCGGGAGCAGCGGCGGGGCTTTTTGCAAGGGTTTTTACTCCGTCCAAAGCCACGCCACGCTCCAACACTGCCGCCCCTCCTCCCAATCTCCCAACCGGAAGTACCAATTCGTCAACGGCGCAAGCCGTTGTAGATATTTCTTTTGAAATTTCGTTTGTTAAGTTAGGTTTCGTTTGGTTAACCAACGTTAACGTTGTGTGTGCCGCAGGGGGAACAGTGTGTAGCGCAGGGGGAACAGTGTGTAGCGCAGGGGGAACAGTGTGTAGCGCAGGGGGAACAGTGTGTAGCGCAGAGGGAACAGTGTGTAGCGCAGAGGGAACAGTGTGTAGCGCAGAGGGAACAGTATATCTTATAGCATCGCCTATATTTTTTTGTAATAGTCCCTTTTTTACAAGTTCCGAAAGAGCAGTTTGAATTTTACATCTATGTCCGCTAACTACTCTGCACAACTCGCAGACTCGAACGCCAGCAGTGCCGCCGAGTTTGATTTCACACAGTATCAATCCCTGCAAATGATTAAGATGAGAGGTATCAATCACAAGACACCTCCTTCGACACAAAATGTGCTGTATTTTGAATTTGAAAAAGAGAAAAACCGGTTAGAGTTACAGAAAACTCCAACCGGCATATTGCACAGGTTAGAAGTGAGATTATTGGCAATCACTCCAACAATCCCCCTGTACACCGCCCCGGGAAGGACTCGAACCTTCGACCTACGGATTAAC
>JAITQJ010000410.1 GCA_031288955.1 Planctomycetaceae bacterium
AGATTATCTCTTCGATTATGGACATATGACGGAAACGGGGGCAAAGGTTTATACGAATTGGCTTGTTGACCAATTGCTGGAGTCCCCTAAAACAGCCGAAGCACTGCACAGAAATTCACAAATTCGATAGATACTCCGCTAATTTCCCCTTCTCCTGCGGCGTAATATGCGGCTATAGAACAGGTCGATTGTGCCGTCTTGCAGCAGCGGCTCTGAACAAAACCGCCCGAAGCAATAACCGCAATTTCGTCCAGCGGGATAAAACCGGACGGCGCGTTAAAACATTACCGCCGGACTTTTCAACGGCATCAAGTATCGCATTGCCGCCGTCAATGAACAAACGAATGTCCGTTCGGATACTTTTCGGTACCGAATCAATAAGCGGTGTCCCCTCTTGAAACCGGCGGCGGGTATCGGCGGTCAGTTCCAAAATCATCATTCGGAAAGACGGCGAATCGTGCAGATTTTCTGTAACAACATTATACCGCCGGGCAATGTCCTGCGGAATATAACAGCGTCCGATTTCCAAATCCCGTTTAACATCCTGCCAGAAGTTCGCTAACTGCAATGCCGTACAAATCGAATCCGACCACAATAATTGTTGTTCTGACGGCTGACAGACAAGGTGCAGCACAATGCGTCCGACAGGATTGGCAGAATACCGGCAATAATCAAGCAAATCGTTCATCGCTGCGTAATGCTGCTGCATCTGGTCTTGACGAAACGCAACGAGCAAATCGGCAAACGGCTGACGGGGCAACTGATATTCCGCTGCAATTTTTCGCAATGCAATAAAAACGAGATGAATGTTTTCCGGCAATTCCTGCGTGAAATCAAAGCAAACATCAAGTTGCTCTTGCCAAGCGTCGAGTTTTTCCAATGCTGCCTGACGGGCTTCTGCCGACGCATCGTGTTCGTCGGCAATATCATCGCTGCATCGGCAATACGCATAGACAACGTAAAAAGGCAGACGCAATTTTTTCGGCAGCAGCATTGTTGCGACGTGAAAATTTTCGTAATGCGACTTTGCTAATGCCGTACAAAACTGCAATGCTTTCTGAATGGCTGTTTCGGCGGTGTTCACTGTTCTTTTGCCCGCAAAATGTTGACCCGGTTCTGTGCAAACTGCTGAATGTCTGCGGAGATGTCTGAACCGCTGCGGGGCTTTGATTGAAGCGTCCACGGTAAATGCACGGTAAATGTACTGCCGAACCCCAACTGACTCTCAACAGCAATGTCTCCTTCCAGCATCCGGCAGATTTCCCGTACGATTGATAATCCTAGACCGCTGCCGCTGTGTTCGCGTTTCAACGTGTCATCCGGCGTTTCCATACTCGTCCCCTGCCGGAATTTTTCAAAGATAATCTTTTGGTCTTCTTCCGAAATACCAACGCCCGTATCGGCAACCTTTAACTCCAGAAAGTCCCGGTTGCGGGGACGTTCCAAAGCCGCACCGGCTATCGGCGGCGGTACTCTCGGCGGCGATACCGGCACTGCCGGAAGCAACTTCACCGATACCGTTATCCGACCGCCTTCCGGCGTGAACTTGACGGCATTCGACAACAGATTATTCAAAATCTGCTGAATCTTCGACACGTCCTGCGTCATCGGCGGAACCGTTTCTTCAAGCGATTTATCAAGTTGAATGTTCTTTTTATCGCCCAGCGGTTTCGCCATATCCAACTGCGCCGAAACAACCGCCGTGATACTGAATTGCGTTACCTGAACGTCCATTCTGCCCGACTCAATTTTCGCTAAATCAAGAATGTCGTTTATCATCGTCAACAAAGACCGACCGGATTTGTTAATGTTATCGACGTATTTTTTCTGCTTGTCGTTCAGTGTTGAAATTGAACTTAATACATCGCTGAAACCGAGAATACTGTTAAGCGGAGTCCTTAATTCGTGCGACATTGTTGCCATAAAGTCGCTCTTGATGCGGTTCATTTCGTGCAGCCGGACGGTTTGGTGTGCGAGTTCATTGACTTTGTTCTCCAAATCAGCGTTTGCCGTTCGGAGTTTATCCTGAACGAGACCGAGGTGATGCAACATTCGGTTGAACGCATCGGCAAGCATTTCAAATTCATCGCCGGTATGAATGTCGGCGCGTTTGTTGATTTCGCCCCGCGCAATCGCATCGGACACTGTCCGCAAACTCCGCAGCGGTTTAATCACGAGCCAGCGGATAACGATGTTCACGGCAACGAGCGAGAGGAAAATCGAAATAATTGCTGCCGCTAACATATACGCTAAATACTTTTGTATCGTTTGCCGGGCGGATTTTTTCGGTACGGCAATATGAACGACTCCCATCAATTCGCCGTCAACGAACGATTTATGGCAGAGAACACATTCGCTCTTGCTGTTCATCCGTACTTCTTCGTAATAATGATATGTGCCGTCTTTATCGTAGCGGTCAATGTACTTCGCATCGAGTTCCGCTTTGAAATTAGTCGAGTAAATCGGGAACTGATTCAGTGCCGCTGCGTTATCGTGCCATTGTTTGTCCGTTTGATTTTTTTTTGCTTCTTTTTTGGCGACATCAAGACTTCCGATGTTATAAATATCTTCGAGTTTAGACGCATTGGCGATAAAGGACGTATGAATTTCTTTATTACGGATACGTTTGGTAATATCTTCCATACGTTTACGGAAATCTGTTTTGAAGGCATCGCTTTTGAATGTATCATTGTTCGCTCCGGTTCCGAAGTTGGCGGCAGGTTTTTCGCCGAAAACGTCCCAATGGCTTTCCATCAGATATTGCTGTGTCCAGGTATTGGCGATGACCGGATTTTGCTGCTGGATAAGGGCTTGTGTTGCATAAAGATACAGCAGAAAACTGATGGCGAGTGCAAGCGACAAAGCAGCAAAGAAGAAAAGCATACACTTCACTTCCAAACTTCTCGAATCAGAAAAAAGCCTGCCGCGCATCGGAATTGACAAATAACACAGAAACGGCGAAAATAAGTCCCTCTGGGCAGAGGTGAACAATGCCGTCCGCCTATTGTCCCTTGTCCGCCTTTCCTTGTCAATCGTAAAACAATGCAGACTGAAGTGATTACGTCGGTTATACAGATTATCCTTTCCAGTATCATTCTGCTGGTACTGTTGAGCAGTCTTTTTTATGTCCAAAGATTACTGAAGGCGAAATTAGTACAACCGGAACCGAAACCGGTTGATTTCCTCTTGTATTTCAAAAATCTGAAACACGAAGGCAAGATTACCCCCGAAGAATTCCGAATAATAGAGAGGGCGGTACTGGGAATCAAAGGCGAATAGTTCCGCTCGCCGTTCCCCAATCTGGGCAAAATGCACGTTTTGTGCGCCCGCTGCGGGGATTTTTTTGGGAAAAAGACCTTTTTTTTTCAAACTCCAGCCGGTTTGAAAAGTATAATACATAGCAAAAGGTTATTGGATGACCGATTGTTTTCAGGGATAAGAAAGGAACACATTCTCCCTTGTAACTATTGATTAACGCCAATGTCAGACGGTCATTCACATTCGGATATGAGCAAAGGTAGCGGCAGCGGACTGAACAAGAAAAGTGCTTTCTGTTCGTTCTGCCATAAAAGTTATCGTGATGTCGGACCTCTCGTCGAGGGTCCCGGCGATGTGTATATTTGCAGCGATTGCATTGAATTATGCCAGTCGATACTGCAACAGGAAAAACGCCGCCGGAACGGTATCGCTTCCAAGTCTTTTTCCAAAGTTCCTTCGCCGAGGGAAGTCGTTGCCAAACTCAACGATTACGTCGTCGGACAGGAACAGGCGAAAAAAGTCCTTTCCGTTGCCGTCCACAATCATTACAAACGGCTTCTCAATAAAGACGAAGGACACGACGTGATTCTTGATAAGTCCAACGTAATGCTCATCGGACCGACAGGTTCGGGTAAAACGCTTCTGGCACAAACGCTTGCCAGAATTCTGGATGTTCCGTTTGCTATCGGTGATGCAACAACGCTGACCGAAGCCGGTTATGTCGGCGAAGATGTCGAAAATCTGCTCCTTAAATTGCTGCACGCTGCCGACTTCGATGTCGAACAGGCACAGCGGGGTATTATCTACATTGACGAAATCGACAAAATCGGGAAAACGTCGCAGAACGTTTCAATCACCCGCGATGTCAGCGGCGAAGGGGTGCAGCAGTCGCTCTTGAAGATGCTTGAAGGAACGGTTGCGAATGTTCCTCCGCAGGG
>JAITQJ010000057.1 GCA_031288955.1 Planctomycetaceae bacterium
ATAACCGGCAAGATTCTCGTCCGTTGTGAACGCAAATGTCTTGCCGTTCATTTGGGACGAATCGGCGAACATCAAAACGGCTGTGCCGCCGGTGCCGTCGTCTGCCGAAACCGCATTCACTCCCGGTACCGCAGGCGTAATTGCTCTCGCCTCCGGCGGAATGTAAACCATCAGCGTCTCTGTTGCCGAATTATAACCGGCAAGATTCTCGTCTGTCGTGAACGCAAAAGTCTTGCCGTTCATTTTACCCGTGTCGGCAAAAGTCAAAAGGGCTGTACCGCCGGTGCCGTCATTTGCTGAAACCGCATTGATTCCCGGTACCGCCGGCGTAACGATTGACGCAACCGGTTCATTTCCCAACACGCCGCCGTACTCCGCTTTAATCGCCGTTTGACCGCCGCTTACGGCATCGGCAACGGCTTGTGCGCCTAATCCGCCCGCCGGCTGTACAACAGACGCAGATGCGGTACTGCCGACAGGACGCATCGCCGCCCAATCCGCACCGATAGCCGCATTGATTGCCGCCTCGACAAGTGCATCCTGCGTATCGGGGTCGGTTTCGTCAACAATTTCCGGCGGAAGATAAACGGTCAACGTCTCCGTTGCCGGGTCATAACCGGCAAGATTCTCATCCGTGGTGAACGCAAAAGTCTTGCCGTTCATTTGAGACGAATCGGCGAACTTCAGAGCGGCTGTACCGCCGGTGCCGTCATCTGCCGAAACCGCATTGACTCCCGGTACTGCCGGTGCCGCATCGTTCACAAGATTAAATCCAAAAAATGCCGCCAGGTTGCCCGAACCCGACGGGTCATCGGTAAACGTTACCGAACCGGGACCGCCGCTTGTTTCCGTCAGTTTCAGTCCGTTGAACGTATCGTTGACCGTAACATCGAAACTAACGTTTGCTGCGTGCAGTTTCGCGGTGAACGCCGCCGCAACTTCGGTAAACGACTTGAAGTTCTTGATTTCAGCATCTGTAAATTCAATCGCCGCTTCGTAGCCCGCCTTGTCCTTGACAAGAATTTTCCCGCCCTTCGCTCCGTCCATATACGGGGCAACGGTACCGCTGCTGTAATCCCCGTTACTTAAACCGAGCGTCTTGAAAACCGGATTCGTTGACACTTGCGTCAACGTTGTAAAATTCGCCCCTTGTGTCGTATCCTCAATGACAAGACTTTTGCCGTCATCACTGATTCGGGCGTGTACTTTTCCGCCGGCACCGTTGACATCCTTCGAGTTATTGATTGTTTCGATTAAATCACCGACCGTTGTTTCCTTGTGTATTTCCGGCGCACCGGCTGCAATTTCCGCCGTTGTTGCCCGATAGAAAAAGTCGATATTGACCGTCGAGCCGTCCCTGCATTTGACGACGATGTCAGCCCAAACATCGTCAAACACAACGCCGTTGCCGTCGTTGAGATACGACAGTGCCATATCTTCGCCGAGCCGGTAAATCGATGCTCCTACCGCAACGCCGTCGCTGTCGGCTCGCAGGTTGGCGATGCCCAGCGAAGCAGCCGTTGTGCCGCCGGAAACTTCCTGAACGAGAAACTTCGACAAATCGCCGCCGGAAAAATCCGTTAAAACAAGGCGGTCTTCGACCAACTCCGCACGAACGTCAATCGTATCATTGTCGTTAATCGCATCAACCACGTCCTGTATCGTTATGGCTTTTCGCAGGTCAATTGTTGCCCGTGTGCCGCTGCCGTCGGTGATTCGGATTGAGCCTTTGGTAACACCGCTGCCGCCGTTGAGGTTCTGTAATTCGACGGAATTGTCGAGAGTCCATCCTTTGCCGACGGTAATCGTACCGGTTTTTCCCAGAGCATCGGTATCGCTGACAACGCCTTTAGCCATTGTCTGTTGAGCGGCGGCTAACTGAAGCGGCGTAAATGTATGTGTCCCTTCGACGGGGGTGCCGTTTTTTGAGGCGATGAGGAGGGCGGAATTACTGCTGGTAACATCGCATCTTTGAAACGCCGCGATACTGTTCAAGTTACGAATCATATAACTTGAAGTCAGAAACAGTGTCATCAGGTTCGCCAGCGCAGATTCTTCGGCGGCGAGCAGTTCCGTCCGGTATTCCAGGTTTTGTTTTGGAATACTGTCAAGTTGGATTAACTGGTCAACGATGGATGTATAATCAATGCCGGAGATGAGTCCGACGCTGCTCTGGATACCTGTCATATCGCTTCTATCGGCAAGCCGTTAGGGATTCAACAACGTAATATCACGAAAATACTTGTTAGGCAGTTTAGGATATATTGGTATTATGCGGCATTTACAGCGGCGGGGTGCTGAAAAGAGTCTCAAAGAACGGTATTTTTTCGTCAATCGCTGTTACATCCGTTTTATCTGCCCGTACCGATATAAAACACAAAATCAGAAAATCCCGTTTTGTATTTTGCAGGATAATTGACAACGGCGGTAAAATGCCGATAATTGTTAGTCATCAATTCACGCCGTCAATCGTTATGAAACTCAAACAACTCTCGCTCTTTCTGGAAAACAAGCCGGGTAATGTCCGTAAGGCTTGCCGAACGCTTGCAGATAACGGTATCAACATCGAAACGATGGCACTGGCGGACACCGAACAATTCGGTATCCTGCGCATCCTTGTCAAAGATTGGGAACGTGCCAAGGAAGTATTCGAGAAGAACGGCGTAATCGTTCGTGTTTCGGAAGTCGTGGCTTTGGCGGTTGGTCATCGTCCCGGCGGTTTGGCGGACATTCTCGACACGCTTGATGCCGAAGGCTTGAATATCGAATATATGTACGGCTTCTTTCAGCAATTCGCTCAAACGAAAGCAGCAGACATCAAAGACAGTGCCGTCATCGTATTCCGCTTTGATGACCCCGATGCTGCCGTTACCAAGTTGCAGGAACGTAAAATCCGTATCCTCGGCAGCAACGAATTGTTCCAATGAACGCCGAAGATTTTTTGTCCTCTCAAAGGCGGACAGAAAACCGCCCGCATTAAGACAGCCGTCCTTCTGTACATTGATGACTGTCCGGCAGCGTGTTATAATAGCTGTATGACACGTAAAATTCTCGTTACCAGTGCGCTGCCGTATGCCAATGGACACATTCATATCGGACATATCGTTGAATATGTGCAGACCGATATTTGGGTGCGGTTTCAGAAACTCATCGGGAACGAGTGTCTTTTCGTCTGTGCTGATGATACCCACGGAACGACAATTATGCTCCGTGCCAAAGCCGAAGGGAAGACGGAAAACGAAGTTATCGCCGCAATGGACGAAGCCCATCGGCGGGACTTCGCCGGTTTCCGTGTCAACTTCGACCATTACGGCAGTACAAATTGTAACGAAAACAAACTGCTCTGTAACGAAATCTGGGCTGCCATCCGAAAAGCCGGTCTCGTTGAAGAAAAGGAAATCGAACAACTTTACGACGAACAAGCCGGCACGTTCCTTGCCGACCGCTTCGTCAAAGGAACTTGTCCGAAATGCGGTAAAGCGGAACAGTACGGCGATAATTGCGAAGTTTGCGGCGCACATTACGAGCCAGCCGAGTTAATCAATCCCGTCAGCACCATTACCGGCAGTGTACCGGTTGTCAAAACAGCGAAACATCTTTTCGTCAATATCGAAGCCGAACATCAGTTTCTCGACACTTGGGTACACGGCGGAGCATTGCAGCCGGAAATTGAAAATTACTTAACGGGTCAGTTTCTCGGCGAACCGCTTCACAGTTGGGACGTTTCCCGACCGGCACCGTATTTCGGTTTTGAGATTCCCGATGCGCCCGGCAATTACTGGTACGTTTGGTTTGATGCCCCAACCGGTTATCTGGCGGCACTTTGGGAATACTGCAAAAAGACAGGCAAAGATTTTGACTCTTGGCGGCGGAATCCGCAGGTCGAAATGCACCATTTTATCGGCAAAGACATTACGTATTTTCATACCTTGTTTTGGCCCGCAATGCTTAAAATTGCCGGTTTCAATTTGCCGAAAAAAGTACACATTCACGGATTTTTAACCGTCAACGGTGAAAAAATGTCGAAGCGGCGGGGAACGTTCATCTTGGCTTCGACGTACCTGAAACATCTGAACCCGGAGTATCTGCGGTATTATTACGCTTCAAAACTGTCATCACGGGTAGATGACATTGACCTGAACTTTGCCGAACTCGAAGCCAAAGTGAACGCCGATTTGGTCGGTAACGTTGTGAATCTGGCGAGCCGCACGGCAAAGTTTGCCGCAAAAACCGGTTTGGCAAAAACATATCCCGATGACGGCGGTTTATTTGCACAAGCGGCAGCGGCGGGCGACGAAATTGCCGAAGCATACGAAAACGGCGAATACAGCAAGGCGGTACGGCTGATAATGGAGTGCGGCAAGCGGGCAAACAAATTTGTTGAAGATGCCGCCCCGTGGACATTGAAAGACAATCCGGCAAAACAGGACGAACTGCGGAACATTTGCACCGTGGGGCTGAATCTGTTCTGCCAAATCGTTGTGTATCTGGCACCGATACTGCCGGACTTAAAAACGCAGAGCGAAGAGTTGCTCAACGTAAAAATTGACCGCTGGCAGCAGTCAAAAGAACATTTATCAGGAACGTCCGTTAACCAATACAAACATCTTCTGACACGTGTCGGAGCAGACAAAATGATGCAGATTATTGAAGAGTCCAAAGAAGACAAAAAAGAAAATGCGGTATCCGTTCCTGCCGATTCGGCAAACGATTCCGGCGAAGCCTTGACGGCGGAACCGCTGGTCGGGGAGAAAATCAGCATTGATGATTTTACGAAGATTGACCTGCGGATTGCCCGCATCGTTGAGGCATCGGAAGTCAAAGAGGCGAAAAAACTTTTGCAACTGAAATTGTCGCTCGGCGGCGGCGAGTACCGCAATGTGTTTGCGGGTATCAAGGCAGCATACGAACCGGACAAATTGATTGGACGCTTGGTCGTTTGCGTTGCCAACTTGCAGCCTCGGCAGATGAAATTCGGCACGAGTGAAGCGATGGTCGTTGCTGCCGGTTCCGGCGGAGCAGACGTATTCCTGTTAGCCCCCGATGAAGGGGCTAAACCGGGAATGCGCCTGCATTGAGTACGCTGGCGGAGTGGGAAATGTAATGTGAACCAAGTACGACAAGTACGATGTGTTCTGCCGTTCTGCATTTTCCAAACGCCCCCAAAAGACTCTGTGTCTTCGCTGTTTTTAGAAGTACCTTTAAGTCTTTTTCACAATCCTTTTGTCCAGTTCGTCTATCAGCGCAACAGCGTTGACGGGCTTGCTGATGTAGTAGTCCATACCGGCGGCAAGACACTGCGATTCGTCGCCCTGCGTGGCATTCGCCGTCAAGGCGATTATCGGTATCCGTCCCGAATGACGCACCGTTCCCAAAGACTCCATTTGCCGTATCATTTTCGTCGCAGCAAAACCGTCCATCTCCGGCATCTGGCAGTCCATCAAAATTAAATCATATACGTTTTTCGATACCTTTTGTACCGCCTCCAAACCGTTCGCAGCAATTTCGTAACGGTAATCCGCCGACTTCAAAATTTCGCCGACAACAATTTGATTAACCCGGTTGTCTTCGGCAATTAACACCAGCGGCATCGTTAAATCAAGTATCGTGCCGCTCCGATTGTCATACGACTCAATCGTGTTCTGTACCGACTGATTTTCTAAAAGTTCCTTACGCAGTTCCGCCTGTTTCGCTTCGTTTTGACCGTCGTCTTCAATGCCGGTAAGGAGACTCACAATCGCATTAAACAGAGCCGAACCGACAAGCGGCTTGGTAATAAAACGGGTACGCTCTAGTTTTTCGCCGGCAGTAAGCATCTTCTTTTTGTACGCCGCAACATCTTTCGACAGCGGCAGCAGGATGATGCAGGCTGTTTCCGGCGATAACTGACGTATTTCGTGAACCAACTCCGTTCCATAACCGTCTTTGAGTTTGTGGTCAATAACGGCAATGTTATACGGCGACCCCTTTTTCCGGCTTTGTTCCACTGCTTCGACGGCGGCTTTGTACGTTGCAAACGCATCGGTACTCATTCCCCAAACGCCGAGTTGCTGCAAGAGCGTGTCCCGCAGCAGATTGTTGTCGTCGGCGACAAGTGCCAGAAGATTGTCCAGCACGAGATGCCCGTGCTGGAAAACACGCGCTGAACCGGCAGTCTCCGCTCCTTTGCTGTTATCCGGTAAAACTTCTTTCCTTTCCGCTTTCTCTTCCCCGCCTTTTATCCGCAGCGGCAGACGGAACCAGAACGTTGAACCTTGTCCTTCGGTTGAGTCAACGCCGATTTCACCGTTCATTAACGCAACGAGTTGCTTGCTGATTGCCAAGCCTAAACCGGTGCCGCCGAATCTGCGCGACTGCGATGAATCAACCTGCGAAAATGAATGAAACAACCGGTCAATGCGGTCTTGAGGAATCCCGATGCCGGTATCCTGAACGGCAAAATACACCAGTGCGGTCTTTTCGCCGTCAGCGGTTTTGATGTCTTCGACCTGAATGATGAGCCGCACACCGCCTTCGGACGTGAACTTGACGGCATTGTTGACCAGATTGATGAGTATCTGCTGAATCCGGTTAATGTCGCCGATGACCGCTCCGGGAATTTCCGTCAGGAACAGCGAACACAATTCGAGGTGCATCGTTTCGGCTTTGGGCGAAAGAATACTCAACACCGATTCAATCATCTCGTGTAACGAAAACTCGAACGCTTCAAGTTCCAGTTTTCCGGCTTCTATTTTTGCAAAGTCAAGAATATCGTTAATGAGCGACAGCAGATAGCGTCCCGACTCTTTGGCAAGTTCGGCGTAAGTCCGCTGCTTTGCACTTAACTCGGTGCCGAGCAGCAAGTCGGACATTCCGATAACACCGTTGAGCGGCGTTCGGATTTCGTGGCTCATATGTGCCAGAAACTGCGTCTTGGCTTTCGACGCTTCTTCGGCTTGGAGGCGTTTCGTTTGTTCGCTTAAATCGTAAAAACTGGCAATGTAACATTCACGTCCTTTGTTCCGCACCGTGTGAACAATACGCAAACCGGTAATGACTTGACCGTCAAGCATTTTCAGTTCCGCTGCCGTTTTCGTTACCTTATGGTGGTGCAGTACGTTGACGCAGTAATCTTTGAACGTCTCTTCGGTTACGCAGGAGTCAAAGTGCCAAATCCGGTATGCCGACAGGTCTTCTTCGCCGCTGATGCCGAGCAACTCCCGAAACGCTTTATTGACATAAGGCAGTTTGCCGCTGTCATCAACCCAATAAACCGGTACCGCCAGATTGTCAAAAACGAGTTGCTGCGATTCAAGCGTCTCCTGATAATTGACCATACCGGTTATATTATGCAGTATGACTCCGACCTGCATTCCAAAAGGGAACACGGTACAGTCAAAATAATTTTTACTGTCTTCGGAGTTGATGCAAATCGATAATTTGCGTGCCGTACCTTCGATAGCGGTGTAAATTATTTCTTTGTGCCAATCGCTGCTGATGCCGTCGGAATTCGGCATCACCGTAATGCTGCTGCTGACGATGTCCATCAGTGATTTGCCGAGCAGGTCGCCGTAGTCTTTGCCGAACAAACCGCAGCCGCTGGGATTTATGTCGGCAAGCAGAAAATCAACCGGCACCGCTTCCTGATTCTTGACAACGTCCAGAACAAAAAGGGCACTATGCACGGCATCAAACAGATTGCGGAAATGCTCTTCGGAGTCTTTAAGCCGTTGTTCGTTATACCATTGAACAGACATATCCCGACATCGCCAAATCCGCAATTCCTGCTCGCTGCCCGGCAGTTCGGCTCTGTCGAGTGTGATACAGAATATCGAATCGGTTTTGGTCAATACCATCAAACCGCCGCTGCCGGAAACAGCGTCCACCTGCGGCAGAATTTCCCGAAAATACGGCGGCTCACTGGTCAATTCTGCCAAATGAACCGGTTTGCGTGTTTCTTCGTCAATGAGGGTTTGCTGTGTCGGAATTTCATTGACGATACCGAGCATTTTGCGGTTATAGTGTTTGACTTCACCAGTATCAAGACAGGCAAGGATACCGGCATCTGACGTTTCGAGCATCACCTTCAGCACCGTATCCTGCTCTTCGATTTGATTCAGGTATTCCCGCTGTTCGGTTACGTCCCGTGAAATTTCAACGACCTGAATCACTTTGCCGGTTTTATGGTCGAATATCGGAACACTCGTTAGTTCATACCAACGTTTGAGCGACGGATTATAATAGGGATGCGAATGTGTCTGTCCGTCCCGGAAAGATTGCAGTACAGGACAAAACGGACACGGTACTTTACCGCCGGTGATAGCGTGATAACAGGTTTCCGAAGGGTTCTGGAGTTGCGGCACCAATGCTGAAATCTTTTTATTGCTGTAACTAACCGTCAAGTCGGCGTTAAGCAGCATAATACCGTCCTGAATGGCATTGAGGACACCGTCCATCAATGCCTTCTGGTTCTGCAATTCCTGTTGAGCGGTAATGTCGCGGACGGAAGATGAAATACATTGTTTTCCGTCAAGCGTCATCGGAACAAGGATTTGTTCGACAATCCGATTGGAGGTGCCGGGCAGTTCGATGTCGAATTCAAAACGCTGACGTATTCCTGCTTCGGCTTGCTCAAGAGCGTTTTGCAGAAAGTTTCTGTTGTAACGTTGTGCAGATTCGGGAGATAGACCAGTGCGGTGGAGAAAAACGTCGATGAAATCACAGTTGATAACATCTTCTTCGCTCGTTCCGAAAAATTCGAGTATGGCTTTGTTGACAGCGGCAAGTTTTCCGTCCTGAATAATTTCGAGAGGTTCGTGTGTGGAACGAAATATCTGACTAATGTTAAACTGGGGAGCGACCTGTTCGTCTTCGACGAATTGCCCGATGACGGCTTCAGTGTTGTTATAGACAATAACATAGACGCGCGTCTGCGGGGCACTTTTTAGAAAATTCTCTTCGGCGGGAATGAACAGGAATTTCAGGTAGCGTCCGTTGAACCAAGTCGTTAGCTTTGTTTTCTTCCCGCCGAGTGCCTGCCGGACGGAAGAGACGACGTGCGGATTATCCCTAAAGAAATCACAGGCGGGCATTCCGACGGCGGAATTGAGCCAATCAAAGGTTGTTCCGTTAACTTCGGCAATGAATCCGCTATGGTCAACGTGAACGAGACCGGTGTCTTCACCGAGAACATCATTGAACAGCAGCAGTGCGGTGTCGGAGTCAAGCATTATTGGCGGTTGTCAATCGGGATTCTCTCCATTATAAACGTTTTAGAGGGATAATAAAGGGTGTCCCTCATTACCGCTACGTCTTCCGCCGGCAGAACCGTCAAGAGAGACCGCCCCTTGACATAACTCGGTTTTTTCGTATTATTTAGGAGCAAGTGCAGGTTCGCTGGCAGAAGAGGACATTATAACATAGAATACAATGGCAGTTCCTAAAAGAAAACATAGTAATGCCCGGACGGGTTCCCGCCGTTCACACGACCATAAAATTTCCATTCAACGGACAAACTGCCCGGAATGCAGCACAGCCATTCCGACACACGTTGTCTGTCCAAAATGCGGTTATTATATGGGGCGGCAGGTTATCAAAAGTGAAGAATAAAACGAAAAATCCGCTTTTCCGTTGCCAGTAATGAAAACAGCGTTGTTGTTTCCCGGTCAGGGTGCGCAGTCAGTCGGTATGGGGAAATCGCTTTGCGAAACCTTTCCTCCCGCCAAAGAACTCTTTGAAAAGGCAAATGCCGTCCTCGGTTACGATTTGGCGAAACTCTGTTTTGAAGGTCCCGCCGAAGACCTCGACTCAACGGTCGTTAGCCAGCCGGCAATTTTCACGTTAAGTCTCGCCGCTCTCGAATATCAGCAGCAAAAAGAACCGGAGGTATTCGCCTCCGTTAATGCCGCTGCCGGTTTAAGTCTCGGCGAATACACCGCATTAGTTTTTGCCGGTGCCGTTTCTTTTGAAGACGGTTTACGACTCGTGCAAAAGCGGGGACAAGCAATGCAAAACGCTTCCGATGCCGCTCCGAGCGGTATGGTCAGCATTATCGGCAAGGAAATAACCGAAGTCGAAGCAATTTGCGCCGCCGAACGAGGCGGAGGCGTATTGCAGATAGCCAATATTCTTTGCCCCGGCAATATTGTTGTATCAGGAACGCTGGACGCTTGTGAACGGGTTGCGGAGCGGGCGAAAGCAGAGCGGTTCAATGCAATTCCTCTTGCCGTTGCCGGTGCATTTCATACGCCGATAATGAAACCTGCCGATGACATTTTGGCAAAAGCGTTGGCGGAAACGCCGATTAAAAAGCCGAAGATACCGGTGTTGAGCAATGTTGATGCCGAAGCGCATTGGGAACCGGACGACATTCGGGCAGTGCTGGTGAAACAGATATTAAGTCCGGTGCTTTGGGAAAAGACAATACGCCGGTTATTATCGGAAAACTTTGACACGTTCTACGAAGTCGGTCCCGGCAGAGTGCTGCGCGGCTTGCTCAAACGGATTGACCGCAAAATTCTCTGCAAAGGCGTATTAGATTAGCGGCGTTCATAGAGAATCAACTGCCATTGAACGGTAATTCTTCCGGCAATATATTCGAGGAGTTCAAAATCGTTGTCCGTAGGGTCTTTGCGTACATCGCTGTACAGCCAGAGCGTTCCTAACACGGCGGACGGTGAAATTATCGGTACGCAGATTGCCATCGGGAAATTTTCCGGCGGCTGCCAAACCTCAAAAAGATAGTCCTCGTTCAAAACAATCGTTTGCCCCAGCACCGCCTCCACATCCGCCAGCGAATCGTGCAGCAAACGCGGTTCATCCAATAACCGTTCCTCCGGCAATCCCCAAACCGAACAAGTTTTTAAGGTTTTTGTCCCCGGATTCAAACGGTACAGAGCCGCAGCACAGCAGTCAAGCAGTCTGGCACTCTGTTTCAAGACATCATAAAGCGATGATTCCGTCAAAAACGGTTTTGTTAAATGCGTGCCGTCAACGGACGGCAGCGGCAATATCTGTTCTTCTTGACTGCGGACGGATTGCTGCCAGCGGTATGTTTCGCCAAGCAGGGCGGCTATATTTTTGAGTAAATCATTACTGTCGGCAGTTGCCGGCAGCGGCGTTTTACTTGGCATTACGACGAGTTGTCCCGGTGATTTACCGCCCTCGACGGGAACGGTGATACCCTGAATCATCTCCAGCGGCAGAGTACCGCCGGTGCGGATAAAACGGACATCAAGTCCCAGATACTGCCGCAGCGAACGCAGCAATTCCGGCAGCGTACCGAAAACGGGGACATCTTCGTAATCCAGCGGTTTTGGAAACGGAAACGAACGCAAATTGGTGTCGTAAATACATTGATTCATCGGAGTAAACGTTGCTTGTGTGTTTTACGATAATTGAAGTGTCCCAACGGGGCATTCATCCGTGAATCGGAAAAATCTATCCTATGAGGAAGTATCGGAAAGTTGCCCGCTAAGACCGCAACCGCCGCCGAATCGGACGGTTTATAACGGATACGCCGAAAAATATCACGACTTTCTTTTCTTTTCGATTTCGTCCTTCGTATCGGAACTCTCCCGCTTGCGGAATATCAAACGTATCGGCACTTCCGCAAAAGGCAGTTCGTCCCGAAGGAAATTCACCAAATACCGCTGATAAGGCATCGAAAAAGCGTCCGGCATATTGCAGAACAACACGATAGTCGGCGGAGAAGTATCAACCTGCGACGTGTAATACACCTTGACCTTGTGAAAGTGATGCAGCGGAGGCGGATTATTGTCCAATGCCGCCGTAACCAACTTGTTCAACTGCGATGTCGCTATCCGCTGCCGGGACTGATTGTACAGCATTTGCGTATGATTAAGCATCTTCTTGATATTCTTGCCTGTTTGTCCCGTGATGAACGCTATCGGCGCAAACGCAAAGTCGGCAAACGTTTCCCGAATATATTCCCCCCAACGTTCCGTCGGCATTTGACCCGCCAACGTGTCCCATTTGTTCACAACGAAAATGACCGGCTTCATTGCATCGCGGATAAAATTGACCAACTGTTTTTCCGTTGCCTGTATTTGCGAATTTGCCTCAAAAAAAAGCAGTACCACATCCGAGCGGTAAATACTTTTCTCTGCCCGGTTCGTTGAGTAAAACTGCAAATCCGTTTTCACGCCTTTCCGCCGTAAAAAGCCGGGCGTATCAATCGCTATAAACGGTTTGCCGTCCAACTCGAAGCGGACATCAACGGCATCCCGCGTCGTACCGGGAACATCGCTGGCAATAACACGCTGTTCCTGTAAAAGCGTATTGATGAATGTACTCTTGCCGGCATTGCGTCTGCCGACAATCGCCAATTTCATTACCGGTTCGTCCGGTTCATTTTCGTCTGGGTCGAACAAATGATGCTCTTGCAGTGTTTCGCGGATTTTTTCGCTTAAATACACTCTGCCGCGCTTCTGCATTGCACTGACGGTAATCACGCCCCAGCCGAATCGCTGAAACTCTTCGGCGTTCCGGTCTTCCTTATCGTTGTCGGCTTTGTTGGCAACGAGGAGAATCGGGCATTGCAATTTCCGAAGGCGTTGGGCAACTTCTTCGTCGAGCGGCACGATACCTTCGTTTGCAGCGGTAGTGAACAAAATCAGGTCGGCAGTTTTCAGGGCGGTTTGAATTTGTTCTTCGATATGTTCGGAGAGGTTGTCTTCGTCCACGATGCCGAGTCCGCCGGTGTCGATAAGTTCGATGAGTTGCGGTGTTTCGCCTTCATCGTTGAGGTCGAGAACGAAGGTAACCCGGTCGCGGGTAACGCCGGCAACGGGGTCAACGATGGAGACCCGCTGCCCGATAAGCCAGTTAAAGAGGCTGGATTTTCCAACGTTGGGACGACCGATAATAGCGACTTTGGGAATGGACATACCGCCATTATACCGTTTTCGTTTCGGGATTATACTGTGAAATATCGAACTGTTCCAGATTACTGCGGCAATCCGTAAATTGCCGGTGAAGATTGACCGCATCCTCAACGGCTTTTTTTGGTTTTCAATCGGAATAGCCGGTATGACAATGGTACACAGGTCGTCGAACCGCAGCGATTGCCTAACGGAACCGAAAGACCTGTCCCTGATACTTTGCACCCCTTCTTTGCCGCGCAGACAAAGAAAAACGTATTCCGGCAAAAAATTCGGGGCTATCACCTTAAACACGACGTACATTTTACTCACAGCCAGTTTTTTGCCGGTAAGATTAATGCTTAATGACCCTGTATTGGCTCTGGCGGGATTATAAGCAATCGAACGGTGATTGACGGTTTTGTAATCTTCATTTGTTTCAGAAGTTACAGAAACAAATGAATCGCCCCAGTATTCTTCGCCGCGTAAAATTCCCCAGAAATCGTGTTTGGTAACCGTTGCTGTTTCACAGAGGTCGGAATTTTTTATATTCTCTTCTTCCAAAATATCTTTCAGTAAGACGCAATTTTCCGGTACTTCATTGAAGTACTTGAACCAAATGAACGAGTG
>JAITQJ010000063.1 GCA_031288955.1 Planctomycetaceae bacterium
CCATTACCCCACTCCTTCCTCAAAACTTATTCTGTTGTTTCCCGCTTTTGCCGCTAACTTCGCCTGTTTTACGTCTCTATACCGGTCGTATTGTGCTTTGCGTAAAATCAGGTTGTCCGATTTGACAAAGTTGCCGAGTTCGCACGTGTCCGCAATCTTGTCAACGATTGTATCGAGACTATTGACAGCGTCTTCAAGTTGCTCAAAGTCTTTAACAACTTGCGCTCTCGTCATCATTCCGGTTTCCAAACGATTGTGAACGTGCTGTAAATACGTTACGACGCTGCGTATCGTTCTTGTGTGGTCGGCAATAGTCGGTGTTCCCGCCTGCCGTGCGGAGTTCTTCGCTTTCGGCTTTTCTGTGCCGCTTTTAGGAATATCCGCTTCCCAGTCACGTCCGCCTAACCGGAAACATTCCGCTGCCCACTGCGTATCGGTGTAATTGTTTTCGTACAATAAATGTTCCGCTGCCGCTATCTGCTCTTGCGTCTTGCAGTATTGCAGCATAGTTTTCAAGTGCGACCAGCATAAAATACGTCCGTCCGGCAGTGCGTTTTTCAATGTTTCATACCGCTGTCGGGGATATTTTGTACAAATCCGCAACACGGCATAAATCGTCGGCGGTGCAATCCCGACTTTCGGGGCGATAGTCTTTATGAAACATTCGCCGCCTCTGCCCATCTTACCGTTCAACGTTATCTGTTCATTCCACTTTTCTGTAAAATCGTAGTACGAGTCAATCGTCCGGCGTGAAATACTCACCGACAATTCCGTTATCAATCTGTCCGCAAGTTTCGCTATTCTGGTTTCCTTCATGTTATTGTTCCCGGATGCAGGAAATATCCGCATCGGAAAGGTTGTACTCGTATCCAAATTCGTCAATACCGAAAATGACGCTGATACCCTTTTCCAGCCCGACGAACGTTTTTTTGACGTTTATCCGGTGCCGGATATTACCCGCCGCGTCATACCATTCCGCCTTGACCGTGCCGCCTTCCGACAAGCACGAAACGATAATCTGAAACTCTTTTTGTTTTGCAAAATCCAAAGCCATATCACAAACTCCAATCCGGTGCTTTGCTCTCGTCCCTCTCAATGCCGATGAGAGCGAAACAATCAAAGTACCGTCCGTTCAACTGCTTTTTCACGTACTCTTCCCGTTCCCAGCCAAAGCCGTCATTCCACGAATTCGTCATTCCGAAATAACCCGCCTTGCAATACGCCCACGTCATTGCGTGTGCCGTTGTCCCCTGCGGGACATACTCGCCATTTTTCAGTACCAACTTGACCGAAGTGCCGTAATTGACCGCATAGCCCGCTTTCAGGCAGGCTTTAATATCCTCAAAGGTTTTCGGGCGGGTTACCTTTATCTGCCACCGCTCGGCTTGGGCAGCGTACTTTTCATACACCGCAGCGGAGTTTGCTCTCGTGTTCCAACGCAAAGCGACCATTTCCCTGTCCGTGATACTTTTGCCGTAGGCGGCGGTCGGCAGAATACCGTATTTGGAATTCGCCGTAAGCATCCCTGCCAGCGAGCAGCCGCCGTAACCATAATCCCTGTCAATTTGCGAATGATAAATCATATAAGTCCACGCCGGAAACGGCATAAACGCCGTTACCTCGTGCCGCTTGCGCTGTTCCAACTGCATCAGGTAATTACAGGCGTAAGCGTTGCTAATCGCCGCACACGCATTGCTTGCGTTCTGGTTGTATTTCGGCAGCAACTCCTGCGGCTGCCATTCCGAGTAACCGGAAGCCTCATCGTAAATACGCTCTTTTACCTCGCCCCAATCGAAAAGGAATTGCTGCCCGCAAACCTCTTGCTGCGCTTCTAGTTTTTTCCAATCCGCCGCTTCCTTCTCCGGCAGCCAGCCGCTCATTTGAATTTCCAACATCGTCTTGTTCCTTTATTGCTGTTGCGTGACTTTGCTCGGCTATAACGCCGCCGCTAATGCTTTGTATGCCGCTCTCGTATTCTCTAACGTATTCGGTGTCGCTGCGTTCTGCTGTTTCCACCACGTCTGAAATGTTTCCGGCAGCGTCACTCCCTTTTTTTTTAACTCGTCCCGCACCGCCTCACGGAATTCCGCCGCCGTAGTAAAATCGCTCTCCAGCGTCTCGTTGATGACCGTTACCAATGCCGACTTCGTTTTTGCGTCAAGCCCGACAGCCGGATTGTCCGGCGGCACAACCACGTTCGTATCCGGCGGCGGGACCGGATTATCTTTGCGAAAATCCAGTCTTGCCGCCGCAACGCCGACAACGAGACCGATGATAAAGCCGATGACAATGCGGTCGCCTAATGCACGAATAAACGTGACGGCATTATTCCGAGTTGCCGCCGCTGCCCGCCGCCAAAGCGAGTTCTGCCGGACGGCTTCCTGTTTCGCCGACTCAATCGCCGCAATCTCGGCTGCAATCGCTGCAATTTCCTCTTTTGTTAATGCCATTTGATATTCCTATGAAAAAAGCCTCTTGAAAAAATCAATGACCGGTCTTTTGCGTACCGGTGTTACTTCCGGCGTTATCACCTCTTCTTTCTTTTCCCTTTTTGCCCGCCGAATTTCGACAATACAACGAATGACGCTGACAATGCACAAAACAACCGTCAATGCCTCTTCCGGCTCAACGTCCGTTGCACTGCTGTTGAGAAGCCGGTCGTGCGTATCTTGCACCGATGCCGCTAATTCCTGAACGTTGACCTCTTTGTTTCCCTGAATGGCTTCAATGCCGGATAAAATGACCGCCCAATAATCGTTTATAAGCAGCCGCAGCACGGCGACTGCTTGGTCGTCAAGCGTTATCGGTGTCCAGCCAGCCCACTCCGTCAGTGACGGAATATATTTGTCCAGCCAAGTTTTAAGTTGAGTGTAGTTGCCGTCGTCGGCGGAAAATCCCGGAAACGCTGCAACCGCCTCGCTTATCGTCGATTTAATTTTAAGAGCCTTCGCTGCGTAACCTAAATACTTCGGGATATTCCAAATCTCGGTGAAAATGCTCATACTTTTTGTTCCTTCTATTAGGGTAAATGTTTATGCTTTTCGGATACCGCTTTGCCGGCGGAAAATCGTTTATGCGTCCTTCGGCTGCCGGTATTGTTTTCACGCCCAGATACTTTTGATGTATCCGGCAGTATGCCCCGTTGCTCTTGCTGGCATTGCAAGAGCGGCAGAGTAATTGGATATTGCTGACCGTTTCCTGCCCGCCTTTGCTGTATGGGAAAATATGGTCATACTCCAACCGCTGCGTCGTGCCGCAGCAGAGGCACTTTCCTCCGTCCCGCTCATACACAGCGTCCTTTACCGCCTGCGGAACGTACCGGCTGTCTGCCGCAACCGACAAAGCGGTGCAGCACAGCAAAATCAATATCAGCGTTAAGCGTTTCATTTTCGGTACTCCAGCGGTAAATCCATTCTTTCCAATTCCCACAACCACGATTCTCTACAATGGTCTTTCTGCCAAAAGAAAATCGTATCGATTATATTCACAAGTATTTTCCAATTCATTCGGTAGCAGCGGGCGGAGAATGTCTCGTCCGCCCAGCCGCCGAGCAGGGTGTTTAATAACTGGTCAACAGCGATTAAAACCTGTTTCGCTCTCATTTCTCTATCTTGATTTCGATTTTCGGCTTTGCCGTCAGCCGCTTTTCCAGCGTTGCCGCCGTTACCGCTGCCTTCGTCTGCCAATAATCCGCTCTTGCGGCGGCGTAGGCGGCTTGCCGGAGTTCCCGTCTCTCTTTCAGGGCGGCAAACGAACTGCTCTTCGTCTTGACGACGATTGTGTCCGCAAATACGGCGTTGGCTGCAAACCAGCCGAGTATAAACGCCGCAATCAAAATAACTCTTCTCATCTTTCAATCCTTTCGTTAAGGGTGTATTGTTCATTTTCAGTGAGGAATAAGCGGCAGGCGGCGGGGAAATATCGGAACAATCAAACGTATTAACATTAAGGAGAATTCATCGAGAATTCCGCCCCGCCGCTCACCGCGTACTCACTCGTCATCTTCTTTTTGTTGTTTGGGTCTCGGTTTCTCTAAAAAGTCTGCTATCGCATTACCCAAACTTGTGAAACCACAAGCCTTAAAGATGCCGCATAAAGCCGCGAGCATCAATACTAAAATCACTTTTATTACGTTCATTGTGTTTCCTTTTTTATCTTTGCTGCCTCGTATTACGGGCGTAGGTTTTCGTTTTCGTCCGCTCGGTATAACGGTCGGTATAACCGTCCTGCCGGTACTCCGATTTTGACCGGAATACCTGAAACGTTGCGTACCGGTCTGTTACGGCAACCGCTCCGCTGTCAACGCCGTCCTTTAACAGAATAGCCCGATGCGGTGAGGAGTTTATCCACTGCGTTACCGCCCGCAGCGGGTTGTCGCTGTAATTGCTCGTTGCAGCACACTCGCCATTATGCGAGAAACCGTGCCGGTGATGCCCCATTCCGAACCGCTCCTGCAAGCGGTTATTCGCCTCGCAGCCGCTAGGGTCTGACCACGATAAGGCGTGCCGTCCGTGCTGCTGGCGGAACTCGTTAATCTTTGCAAACGCTTGGCTCGCCCGGTCGAACAGGTGAGGCGACGCGCCGCCCGGCGCATCACTGTCATCTTTTGCACAGCCGGCGGTTTCGCAACCGGCGGTTTCGCAAATCGTTCTCTTCTCGTAACTCACGTTGACGGCGTTTGCTTCTGCCGCCTTCTTTGCCCGCATACCTTGCAGCGTGCGTGCGGTTGACTGTGCCTCCGCCGGAACAGAAAGCATCAACACCAAAGCGGTAACCATCACGGTTAAAATCGTTCTCTTCATCTTTCAATCCTTTCTCTTCGAGTTTGAATTTATTCGTGTATTGCGTATTATTTTTTCAGTAAGTTTGTTAAGACATTGACCGGTTCTTTCGCCGGATTATGCGGCATATACCCGAACTGCCCGACGCAGCGGAAAACCGTATCAGGGTCGTCCGTTAGTACCGGTGCGGTATATTGCGAAGGCGTGCCGATTGACACCGTTGCCCCCTCGCCCAAGTCAAGCGTATTGACAAACCCCTGCAACACGCCGACAAGAGCGTAAAACTCTTCCGGTGTCAGCGGTCGCGGCAGGTTAATTTCGCACTCAACGCTGGTACGCCCTTGCTCCACTTCTATCGGTGTGCCGTCGCCGTATTTGATAGATTGCAGAGTCGCCTTGTAATAGCGGGCTTTGTAATCTTTCCACGTCTCCGGCGATACCTCGCCGTTCGTAACCGTTGCAGGACTTTGAATAATTTGAATATCAGTCATCTTTGTTAAATTGAAAATGGGGGTAAATAATTAACAATGAATAATGAATAATGAATAATTAAAAATGGAAAATGGAAAATGGAAAATGGAAAATGAAGATACAGGGTATCCGTTTTCCCGCATTATTCATTATTCATTCTTAATTCTTAATTCTTAATTATTCATTATTCATTGGTTTTACCAATTCTCTACGTTCTTTTTGTAAATGCCGACAACCGGCGTATTGCCTGTTGCGTCGGGCTGCGGTGCCAATTCAAAAACGAGGTCGCCGACTTTGGCTGAAAATTCAGTATTCCCCTGTACTTCCCAGCCGATGTAAATGTTTGGTTTGCTGGTCTGTCCCAATGAAAATTGCAGCGAGGTATCAGTCATTTCGGAGAATATCAACCACCCCGCAATATCATCTGCTTCGATGAACGTTGCGGCGTAGAGAGTCAATACGTGACCGCCGATGTGAATGGGAATAAAAGAGAATCCCTCCAATGCTTCGCCGGTGATAGCGTCAAAGCCGCTCCACGTACTTGATTCCGCATCGTTCTCAATGACGGCAACGCAGCGGACGTTATTTGACTTGAATTGTCCGAGTGCGTTGCGGATTATCGTTACGTTATCAATAGGCAAATCGGCAGGGTCGAACGGCGGGGCAATCGCTTCTGTTAGCGCATTGTTGATGTACTTGGCATTGACAACTTCATACTCGCCAGTGATGTTTTCCGGCTGCTTGTTGTAATACAGTCCCGTATCAAATGACTTTTCCCCGCCGATAGATTGAATCTCATCGCCGGTAGTTACAAAGTTGCTCGTATCGGGGGCTGCGCCCGGCGCACCGGTATCGCCTTTGTCGCCTTTTTCGCCTTGCTGTCCGGCAGCACCAGCGGGACCCTGTTCACCGGTATCCCCTTTGTCGCCCTTATCGCCTTTTTCGCCTTGCGGACCGGCAGCACCGGCGGGACCCGGTTCTCCGGTATCCCCTTTGTCGCCTTTTTCGCCTTTTTCGCCTTGCGGACCCTGCGCACCGCTGCCGCCGCCCTCAATATTTTCAAGGGCATCGGCAACGTACTTTTCGGTGGCGATTTTGGATACTTCGCCCTTTGTTGTGATTAAATCAGCCATTGATGATACCGCTCTTATTGATAAGGTCGCTCTGCTCGATTTTCGATTCAATGCGGTCAAGGCGGTCGCCGATTTTATCCACCACCTTGTCCAATGCCGACTGAAACTGCACCGAGAGCGCATTCATCTGCTTGGTATGTTCACGCGTCGTGTAAATCAAAAACCAAATCAATGCCGCTAACACGGGAATTTGCGTCCCGACCAAATTAAAAATAGTCTGTTCCATTGTTGTTTTCTTATTCAGTGGCGCGTTTTCCGCTGCATCATTTCCCCGTATTTACTCGTCCCTCGCCCCTCGTCCCTCGCCGTTACATAACCGGCATCGGTCGCCAGTCGGCTGCGCTTTTGTTCGTCCCAATCTGCACAAACGAAACGGCGTACAAACTTGCTCCGCTGCACATTCTTTCTGTATCGCTTGGCGACAAGTTTAATGCCCACGCTGGTGTGCCTAAAACGCAACTGCCCGGATAACGGTTGCCGTGCGAGTTGCCCCAAATGTAACCCGCCGTCGGGTCGGTAAATCGTCCGAGTATTGAAACACAATGATTCCAACTTCCCGATAATCTGCCGAACTTGACCCCGCTGCGGAACTCGCCGGCGGCAAACTTCTGCCGGAACCCGCCCGCAATTTTGCAGCCCGCATCAAGGCAGGTGTTGATGGCGTTCAGGTTATCCTTTGACGGCAGTTTAATGACGGTAACACGAAACGCCGCTGCCGCTTGCATCAGTTCCTTGAACTCGGCACTGTCCCAGCGTCTGCCGAGCCGGTCGGACATATTCGTATCTTCGCTGTATCGTTTCACGCCCGCTGTATCTTCAAACAGTACGCCGCTGTCAAAAACAAACTTGGCAGCAAGGGCGACATTCGCACCGGCACCTCTTCTGGCACCGGCTAACATTCTTGCCCCGCCGTAAATATAGGACGGATGTACCGCACGAGGCTGCACTTCATACTTCTGCGCCCGCAAGTCCAAAAGCAGCGTCTCTATTGCCCGTGCATAACCGTTGCCGACACAATCGCCGGTCGGCTGATTGCGCATCTGTAAAATACCGCCTGCGGCTGTCCCATTCGCTTCGAGTGTCCACGGTGTAGGCGGGAACAGCCGGCTT
>JAITQJ010000276.1 GCA_031288955.1 Planctomycetaceae bacterium
TACGGTCCACCGAAAAAACTATTGACCACGCTGAAAAAATGGATTAAAATGACAAACGGATAATAATCTTCGCGAAAAAATCTGTCAAGATTAGTGTCAACACGCCCTAATGTTTATTGAGCAGCGCAATGATTTCGGCGCGGCTTGACGGATTCTTTAAGAATATGCCCCGCAGTGCTGATGTAATACACGTCGACCCCGGCTTCTTCACTCCCCGAACCGTCATACAGGAATGTTCCGCTTCGATGACAACCGCCACACCCTTTGCCTTCAACTCCTTGGAAAGCAACTCCGCTATCTGTTCGGTCAAACGCTCCTGAACCTGCGGACGATGTGAATACACCTCGACAACCCGCGCTAGTTTACTCAAACCGATAACCCGTCTGTCGGGAATGTAGCCGATATGTACCCGTCCGATGAACGGCATCAAATGATGTTCACAAACACTGTTGAAACTGATGTCGCGTACCATCACAATTTCATTGTAATTCTCTTTGAAGAATTTTTTCGTGTGTTCAGCGGGGTCATCGTGCAGTCCGCTGAACAACTCGGCATACATTCGCGCAACCCGCTGGGGCGTTTCCCGCAAACCTTCGCGGTCTGGAGATTCACCAACGGCAAGAAGAATTTCCCGTACCGCGTTCGCAATCCGGTCTTGGTCAATCATTTTTGCAGTATTCTTTTTCATCAATGTAATTCGCGGTTATCAAACGAGATAATTTCACGGCGTTTGCGTATCATTCGTGCGGCGTGGATGCAGTAATCCAAACCGGAAATCAATGTTATGCCGACCGTCAGCCAAAGCGAGGTCAGCATTGCAAAAAATGTGTAATACCGCCAAATCTTCGTTCCTAACATCTGGTCAAGACCTTCGGAAAGAAATGACTGCTGCTGCGCTGCAACATCAGGGCGGTAAAAGTCCCGAACCAGCAGTTCCGCTCCTGTGTTCGATACAATGACATTCCATTCTGCCCCGCCGACCATATACAGCATACACGCTGCCGCCGCAAAACATTGGAAGCCCATCTTCCACTTGCCAATCCATTTCGCCGAAAAATCGCCGCCCTCGTATTCGACAAACGACCGCAGGGAGGTTACCAGCAGTTCCCTGCCGAGCAAAACGATGACCATCCAGGGCTGCAGCATTAACCAGGCAGGATAGCCGGCTTTGTCCGATGTCAGTTCCGGTACAGCAACGAAGCACGTGAACACGCCGCAAATCAAAAACTTGTCGGCAAAGGGGTCCATAATGCGTCCGAAAACAGATATTTGACCATATTTTCGCGCCCACCAGCCGTCGGCGAAGTCGGTCAGAATGGCAGCGAGAAACAGGTACAAGCACCAATCGTAGGTCTTTGTTGCAATGAGAACAAAGACGGCAATCGAAAGAATAATCCGAAGGAGTGTTAAAGTGTTAGGAACGTTCATCTGTTATTTTTCCTCAAAAGCGGTGTCAATGTCCGCCGTACTCAATAGGCTGTTAATTTTTCCGTATCATATTCAATCGTTTCGCCGGTCTGTTTCAAAATGCCGACCCCCAATCCTTTCGCCGCCGCAATTACGTCATCGGTAAAAGACATCGAACCGATACCGAGATAAATCGTTCTGTCGGCATAATCGGGCAGCAGCATACGAAAATTTTCGACTTTGCGGGTCGTCAGCGTTATCAAAAAATCACGTTTCACCCGGTATTTCACTTCAATCAGGGCAACGACCGACCTGTTTGCCATAATGATGTCGAATTCGTCACGAACCCCGTTTCGCAGCGTCGAAATATGCGGATGTATCTCATCGAACTTAATACCGCCGAAGGTCATTGATGCCTTCAGCGAATTGATGAAGTACTCTTCGGCAAATGCACCGTTGCTGTGTCCAATGCCGCCGATTTCCAGCGACACTTCTCTGAACCGTTCATCGAGGTCCTTTTTACGCTGTTCGTCCTCTTCCCGAATTCTCTGTTCCCGCCTTGCAGATTCTTCCCGAAGTCGCTGTTCTTGCTTTGCGGATTCTTTCCGAATTCGCTGTTCCTGCTCTGCGGATTCTTCCCGAAGTCGCTGTTCCTGCTCTGCGGATTCTTTCCGAATTCGCTGTTCTTGTTTTGCAGATTCTTCCCGAATCCTCTGTTCCTGTCTTGCAGAGTCTTCCAGAAGTTTTTGATATATCAGCAAATGCTCCTTGTATTCCGCGGCGTACCGGTCAAGCGTCCGGCGTAAGCGTCTGATGCCCCGCTCATTTTCCCGAACGAGTTTCCACGTTTCGTCAATTATTTGCCGTCTTTCTTCGTCAGTCATACTCCTAATCCGTTTTCAGATTTTATTTCCCCTGTAAGCCATCAGTTTGGCGGCAAGGCGTGCGGCGAGAAATTCAGTTGTAACATTGTTACCGCCGAGCGGGGACGTTTCGACGATGTCGGCTCCAATGACCTCTTTCGTTTCACAAACCCGCCGTAAAATGCCCGTTACCTGAAACCAGTCCAACCCCCCCGGCTCCGGTGTACCCGTTCCGGGAGCAAACGCAGGGTCGAACACATCTATATCTATCGTAATATAAACTTTATCGGTTAAATAGTAAAGCACATTACCGATACAATCGTTAAAGGACTCACGAATTTTCGCCGGTGTGATGATTTGGGCGAACCGTTCCCTGTTTCCGTCATATTCCTCTTGGGAGAAACTGCGGATGCCGACCTGAACGAGATTCGGTGTGTACTCCAAAACCCGGCACATTGCCGAAGCGTGAGAATACCGTCCGCCGGTATAAGAATCCCGAAGGTCCGCGTGAGCGTCAAATTGCAGCACACTGACATTGCTGAATTGTTCGGCAGCGGCACGGACTATCGGCGGAGTAATGCTGTGTTCTCCGCCGAGAAAGAGCGGAAATTGTCCTGTTTGAAACAAACGCCGCTGCCGGACGGTATCGTAAATCAGGTGAAATTCTTCTTCCGCCGTAACGGGATTTTGTGCTTGAATTGGCGGCAGTGTAGCGATACCGTGTTGTGTAAAATCAATGAGCAGTTCTTCGTCAAAATGCTCCATCTGGTCGGAAACAGCCAGAACAGCATCGGGACCTTGTGCTGTGCCTGTAAGAAAACAGACAGTCCCCTCGTAAGGTACCGGTACAATTAAAAACTTTGCCGTTGCCGCTTCGCAGCGTTCCGGCGGAAGTTTCAGAAAGGAGGACATTGTCGGAATGGAGAAAAAGAAAATTAAAAAACTCTTGACAAACATCTCACACCCCCTTGAGTGTAGCAGAAAGTCAGCGTTACACAATCATTAAACGCAGTAAACCTTTTCAATGCAATCCGTCATACGTCTTTATAATTTCCTTTTTGGATACCTCAAAGCGGTGTCTTTTGTCTCTTGCATTTTATTTTTCCTTATCTTATAATGCGGGTTAAATAACGTTCACTGTGTTGTTACACCCCATAAGGACTTTACAATGAAAAAGCCGAATCGACGTAAATTTTTGCAAGCCGCTACCATCACCAGCGCAGGATACCTCGTTGCAGAGGGCAATGCCCAAGACCAGCCAGCCGCCGAATCGTCCGGCGAGAAACCCAACGTTGCCTGCATCGGCATCGGCGGAAAAGGGGGCAGCGATTCCGACAATGCCGCCAAATTCGGCAACGTTGTTGCCATTTGCGACGTTGACCGGAGCCGGCTCGAAGGCAAGAGCAAAAAAGAAGGCTTTCAGAAAGCGCAGAAATATACCGACTTCCGCGAACTTCTTGATAAACACGGTAAAAACCTGCAAATTGTTACTGTCAGCGGTCCCGACCATATGCACGCTGCCGCAACGTTGATGGCAATGCGCGCCGGTTGCAGCGTCTATACACAAAAGCCGCTGACGAGAACGATTTACGAAGCCCGAAAACTCGCCGAAGTTGCCAAAGAGACCGGCGTTTGTACCCAAATGGGCAATCAGGGGACAGCACTTGATACTTCCCGAACTGCTATCGCCCAACTGAACGCCGGTGTCGTCGGTACGGTTACCGAAGTCATCGTTTGGTCGAACCGTCCGGTATGGTCGCAGAAACCCGACCGGCGCGAAAACCTTACTTCATTCGCCGAGAAAGGCTACAAAGCCGCTCCCGACCGGAAAACCGCGGATAAAATGATTTGGGCGAAGTTTGCCGAAGTCAAGCAGGGTTTGGATAACCTTGATTGGAAGAATTGGATTTCGACGGCAAAGTACCGCGATTATTATCCCGGTCTCTATCATTCGTTCCAATGGCGGGGTTGGTGGGACTTCGGCAGCGGCGCACTCGGCGATATGGCTTGCCATATGATGACGGTGCCGTTTGCAGCAGCCGGTTTGAAAGATCCGACCTGGGTTCGGGCGAAGTCCACGGGACACGACTTTGACTCTTTTCCCGCAAGTTCGGTTATCGAATTTGAGTTTCCGGCAAATGACGACCCGTTGTATCCAAAGCGGGGCAAGATTCCGTTTTGGTGGTACGACCGCCGCGGGAATAAGCCGCCGAAGGAAAAATATGAGGAGTACGGTATCCAGAATCTGGCAGATGCAGGTGTACTGGTTATCGGGGACAAGGGGGCTTTTTACAGTGCCGACGACTACTGCGGCAAGTATCAGTTACTTGCTAAAGGCGGGGAAGAAATCAAGCCTCTTCCGAACATTACTACCGAGTTAGCAGAAAACAAAGGTAACTTCGATGTGAGCAATATGTACGAGTTGTTCCGTGCGGTCAAAGCAAAAGACCCGAAGATTTGCAAGTCGAACTTCGTTGACCGGGCTGGTCCGCTTACGGAGACGATTCTTCTCGGCAACCTTGCTGTTTGGGCGGCATCGCAGGGCGGTGCAAACGGTGCGATGGGCGACTGGGGCGAAAAGATTGAGTGGGATGCCAAAAACTTGCAGGTAACGAACCTGTCGAGTTTGAAAACGCCGGGCGTTCAGGAACTCGTCAAGCCCGTGTACAGCGACGGCTACCGGTTGGACTAGAGCCGTTTTGTCCCGCGAATGTTCAAGGGTAAAGAGCAGGGGGAAAACCTCCGCTCTTTGCGTTTTATGACCTTTCGTTACCTCTACTTTCAGGAGACTATAACAATGTTGTCCCGATTTGCGTTCTCCTCGTTGCTCATTTCGATTTTGACGCTATCTGCCTCTGCCGAGACGGTTTATGTTGACCAACTCGATATGACTAAAACGACCTGCGGCTGGCAGAAGACGGCGGCGAAAAAATCGGTCGGCGGAAATCCGCTGTCCCTTGCCGGTCGGAAATTTGAACGCGGCATCGGACATCACGCTCCCGGCGAAATCGTTTTCAATCTGTCGCAATCCAAAGGGAAATTCACCGCTTGGGTCGGCATTGATGATGAAGTCGGTAAAAACGGACACGCCGAATTTCTCGTTTATCTTGATGAAAAACCGGTCTGGCGCAGCGGCTTTATGACCGGCGGACAGGAAGCAAAGTTTTGTGAAGTTCCCTTTCAAGCCGACAACCGGCAGATTCGCCTCGCTGTCGATACCGGTCCCGAAGGTTACTCGTACGACCACACCGATTGGGCTGATGCCAAAATTGAGTTTGAACCCAACGGATGGTCGGACATTAAAACCGTCAAGCCGTTTCTTTTGAAAGATGCCGCCAGCAATGTGATTGAACGAACCGATGAAACCGCCTGTGAGTTTGCTGCTCTCCAACAGGAGTTGAAAAAAGGAATCGCCCCGAAGCGGGCAGCCCAGGCACTTCGTCCCGAAGCGGCGTTCCTCGAAACCGATAAAACCCCCGCCGATGTCGTTCTCCGCCGGACACAGGCTTTACTCGAACATCTCAAAACGCTGTCCGGTGCGCCGAAGTTTGAACAAGAGACCGAAAAGTTGAAACAGTTGGCAGCGCAGCATCAGGCAGGCAACGCTGCGGACAAAAAATTATTTGCCGAAATCGTTGCGCTGCGAAACAAAATTGCGCTGCAAAATCCGCTCCTCGGTTTTAATGACATCTTGTTCGTCAAGCGGCATTACTGTCCCGAACCGGAAAAACAGGGCAATCATATGGTTGACCAGTTTTTCGGTTTTCACGCGGTTGCCGGCGGCGGACTTTACGTTCTTGAAAATGCCTTTGACCCCGAAAAACGGCACGTGAAAAATCTGCTCGAAAACAGCGTTGTCGAGAACGCTCAACGTTTGAAAGGGGAAAAACTTGACGGCAGTCATTGGGGATTTTTAGCACCGGAAATTTCCTTTGACGGAGCGAAAATTTTGTTTGCCGCCGCCGAAACATCGGAACCGCGACATTCGTATCAATGGACACAGGGTAACTGCTATCATCTTTTCGAGGTCAACGCCGACGGTTCACATCTCGTCCAATTAACTGACGGGCAATGGAACGACATTGACCCGTGTTATTTGCCGAACGGACGCATTGTGTTTATTTCGGAGCGGCGCGGCGGCTTCGGCAGATGTCACGGTCGTCCCTGTCCGTCTTATACGCTTCATTCGATTCTCCCTGACGGTAACGATGTTGTGATGTTAAGTCCGCACGAAACCAACGAGTGGGCTCCGATGGTCAATCACAACGGAATGCTCGTTTATACCCGATGGGATTATGTCGATAGGGGATTCAATCAAGCGCATCATCCCTGGATTACCGCACCGGACGGTCGCGACCCAAGAGCGATTCAGGGGAATTATTCTGAACGTGAACGTGAACGCCCGCATTTTGAAACATCATTGCGTCCGATTCCGAACTCTCACAAACTGCTCGGAACTGCACAGGGACATCATTCGCAGTATTTCGGTTCGGTCATTCTCCTTGACCCGAATGTTCCTGACGATGAGGAAGGCGGCGACCCGATGGCTCCGCTGCGCCGTGTTACGCCGGAACAGCCGTTTCCCGAAGTCGAAAACCGGGCGCATGTCGACCAGCAAAATTATGGACAGCCGTTTCCCATCAGCGAAGATTTTTATCTCGTTGTTTACGACCCGTTCAGCGGAATGGGCAAAGGACACGCCAACAATTACGGAATCTATCTGCTTGATTCTTTCGGTAACAAAACATTGCTTTACCGCGACCCTGAAATTTCGTGCCAATGTCCGATAGCAATGAAGCCCCGGATGCGTCCTCCGGTCATCACTCATCAAACACTTGTGGGATTTCCGCCGGGGGTAACACCCAAAGAACCGCAAAAGGAATTGCCGAAGACGGGAACGGTCGGCGTGACGAATGTTTATCGTACCAACCGTCCTTTTCCCAATGGAACGAAAATCAAGGAATTGCGTATCGTTCAGGTGTTGCCGAAAACAACGCCGGTGAGCAATATGCCGCGTATCGGTTACGGCGATGAAACCGGTGCAAGGAAAGTTTTGGGAACAGTTCCGGTCAAACAAGACGGCAGCGTGCGCTTCAAATTGCCCGTCAATGTACCAGTCTATTTTCAAGTTCTTGATGCGGACGGTGTTGCCGTTCAAACGATGCGGAGTGCAACTTATGTCAAGCCGGGCGAAACGTTGACGTGTCTCGGCTGCCACGAAGGTCGGCATCACGGGACAGCAATACCGGCGAAAAATCCGGTAGCGTTCCGCGGTGAACCGGCAGTCATTCAACCTGATGCCGAGGGGTCGAATCCGTTTAGTTACCCCCGTTTGGTGCAGCCGGTTTGGGACAAACATTGCGTTTCGTGCCACGAAAAAGAGGCGGCGGCGGGTAAAACGTTCAGGTTGGGACGTGCGTTGGTCAAATCGCAGCCGGCGAAAGCGGGCAGAGAGGGTGAGTTTTTTGAGTCATATACCGAATTGGAACCGTTTGTTTTTATGTTACGAAATGTTCCGACACCGGGAGCGTCTCTTAATTCGTGGTCTCCGTCTCGGACGTTTCCGGGACAATTCGGAGCGAACAAATCGCCGCTTTGGCAACTGCTCCAAAAAGGGCATTACGGCGTTCAACTGACACCGCAGGAAAAGCGGGCGGTTGCTCTTTGGATGGACAACAATGCGGACTTTTACGGAGCGTTTGAATTAGAAACGCTTGCCGCCCAGCGGGAAGGAAAAATCGTACTGCCGACACTGGAATAGACGGCAATGACTAATTGCTACAATTCAAACGCATTATTGGCACGACAAAGCCGGTCTGTGCTATACTGAATTGCGAAGTGAATATTTAGTTACCGAACAATCTTTTATACTGCTGAAGTTTGCAGAACGATTAAAATGATGCCTATCCGGGATACAATCGCCTTGTTATTTCATCTCTTTTCTTTTGCGATCCTTTTTTCTTTTTATTCCATTTCTAGCACCTTCGCTAGTGAGGCATATTATTGATTTTATTTTTGGAGCGGGAATGTCGTATGATGCACAAGACGGGGCTTTTGCCTTGATTTTTTTACTGGCGGCAGATTATGCTGCCGCGATTGTTTGCTGTACTATTACCGTATTCATTCCTAACAAAAGGCACACGCAATTTTTTCGGATAACCGCTCTTTGTAATTACTCGGCTTTCACGTTGGCTTTTATCCTGTGGCTGATATTATCGCGTTTAATGGAACCGCAGCACCCACAGCCGGTTGCAGGACAAAAACCGAAATAAGTTAGAGTATCAGAGGAGCAAGGGCGGAAATACTCTTGCGGACGAAACTCGTCTGTGCCGCACTTAACAGAGAAATAATATCGTAGGTTGTGGAACAAATCTATTATAAAAGAATCAGCGCAAAACTCAAAGCGTTTAGAGCGGCGTGCATTAAGAAACACGGGACAAGTTGCTGTGTCCGATAATACACCCAACCGAGAAGAAGCGAAAACACAAATAACGGTACGGGGTCGCTCACCGATTCGGGATACATACTCCGCAAGAAAAACGTCAAGGTAAAAATCAGCGGCACGGCGGCGGCAAACAGTCCGATACATTGCAGCGTTCCGCACCAAGTCCAGTTGAAACGTATTATATGTTCCTGTATCGGAAAACGCCGAATGAACGCGAAGTAAAACAGTCCGAACAAAAACACGGTAATGTTCACAATGCACACGCCGGTAATCATCAGAAAAAAAGTGTCGTTATATGCGTGCCGTTCTGTTCCGTGCAGCGCAGCGAAAACAAACGAAACGGCAGCGATACCGGCAATGCCGAAACGGCGCACAGCATAACCTTGCAGTAAAAAGCGGAAGATGAATTCTTCGGCAAGCGGCGCGATAATAACGGCGGTCAAAAATGCCGTCAGGAGAACGGCGGGATTATTGCGGTGATGTTCAACGAGTTGCACAAGCGGGTGTTCTGTTACCGTTTCCTGAACTTCGGCTGCTGCCCGGAGGTCATCGGCATTATTCAACAGGAGGCACAGAACCGTTGGAAAAGTCATCATCCAGCCGTACCAAAGGAAACAAAATAACAGAACATCGTAACCGGTAATGCGTTTCATTGATTGGGTGTACGGCGGGTCGGACGGTATTTCTTCTGCCGGCGGCGATATACTTGTTATTGCAGTTCCTCGATTGCCTCGCGGGACAAGCCGGTGATGTCGATAATATCCGCAACCGCAATTCCTTTGCGTAAAGCACTACGGGCAGTTTCGATTTTGCCTTCGACTTTTCCCCTTGCTTCGCCGATTTCTTCGCCTTCTACTCTGGCTTCGGCAAGCGACAGCCGCCAATCTCTGATAAAACGCTTCCGCTCCCGTGCCATTTCACGCATACCGGGCGTTGCCGAAAACATCTTGTACTCCTCGTATGCCTTCTGAACGTGAGGCGACTCTTTTAATAATCTTTTCATTTCATTTTCCTCCAGTCTTGCTCCCAAAGCCAAAAAGTTCATCCAACATTGCAGGCCGGGACAAAGTTGATTCAAACCCCGCCTCTGATTTTTAAGCATATTCCCTAACCGCAAAAAATGTATCTGCAAATGACCGCTCATCGTTACGGCAGGATTTTCCCGCGACCGCAACTCAAAAACCGTATGCAAATCTTTTAACTTCGGAAATATGGGAAACTCCGTAATAATTATACTGCGAACCGGCTGCAATGCAGAATATCCGTCGTGCCGCTGCAACTGCGAACTGTACGACTCCGCCCAATAATACAGCATACGGTTGACAAATTCCCGATGCTGTTCGGTCTGCACTTCGACATCGTACATCGCACCGGTTTCGTCCTGCACCCGAATATCCAAGCGTATCTGTTTATCGACCGGAAACGTTTGAATATTGACCGGATTCAAAACGGCGGCGTGAACGATTGCCGGCTGTCCAATG
>JAITQJ010000284.1 GCA_031288955.1 Planctomycetaceae bacterium
GAACAGAACAGAACAGAACAGTGTCGCTATACCTGTCTATAACCGGGAAAAATTATGGAACAAGTTCAGTATTTGGGATGGGAATTTACCGTTATTTTTGCCGCCGCAACGGCTGAAATCACACTTCTGACCCTTTGGCTGTGGAAAAATCACTGTGCGTACCGCAGTATTGGGGGAGTCTGGCTGTTCTTTTATTTCTTTGTATTAGCCGTATTTTTTGGATACAATGAAATTTCGCATTTTCATAAAACCGAAACGGCAACTGTGCTGCATATTTTGCTCTTGCCTTCGTTTATATTCGCCATCATTGCCGTTGCCGTTTGGTCAGACCGCTGGCAGAAAAAATATAATTTGATTTCGTCCCTGCTGCAAAAAACCAATATCGTTTTAAGTGAGGAAAAGAATCATAGCGAACGTGTTACTGCCTTGAAAGATGCCGCCTTTGCAAATGCCTGCAACGAAATACGTGAATCAATGTATTCGCTGCTCTATTCAATAGACCAGATTGGTTTGAAGGTACAGCATCAGATTCCGGCGGACGAATCGCAGTACGTGTATGAGACGTTGACCCGCATTTCGGATTATGCGGACAACATTTTCCTCGAAATAAGCGATGTGATTGCGTTTGCGCAGCCGCGCACCGAAGGCATACACAAACGGAGACTGCAAAGATTTTCTCCTGAAAATACACTCAAAGACCTGACGGCATCCGTGCCGAAAAAGTTGCAGGACAAAGCGGTAAGCGTTCAATTACAGCAAAGCGGCAGCGTACCGGCGCAGGTTATCGGCGAATTGCCGGCGATTCGGCAAGCCGTTCTTTCTCTGCTCAATTTTTTGCTGCGCAGCAAAACGTCCGGCGGGATTTTCATTGAATACGGAATTGCCCTCGAAAAAATGGATTATGGGGAAGGGATATTCAACGAAAGCAGCGGAAAAATCCGAACGGCTGCGCTGGATGCCGCCGGCAGTGCCGTCCATTCATCCTATGCGAACCAAACCGCAGGCAGCAAGACGGAGTTGATTTATCCGTCTTCGGTCAATACCAGTTTGGTGCATAAGCGCAAATTGGTTCTCACGTTTTGTGAAACAAGCGGAAACGTTACGGCATCGGATTCGGACAAGTTTAGTCTCTATCAGCCTCAAAGTTTGTCGGTTGTCCGTTTGCTGGCGGAGTTAGCCAACGGCAGGGTCGAATTAAGACACCTGCCGAATATGCCGACATCCATTGTGTTGAGTTTTGACGTTTGGCTTGAAAAAGAAGACCAACACGGTTTATCGCCGGCGCAAAAACGCGTTGACAGGTTGGATTCGTCCGTTGCCGAATATGTGCATCATCTCGAAATTCACGTTTTGCAAAAGAGAATGCTCATTGTCGGTCTAACGGACGGCGGTTATGAGCATTTTGCGTTATTGATGAATGCGTTGGGAACGAGTATTTGTTTTGCTCAGAACGAAAAGTCGGCGGTTGAAACGGTGCGGGCGGATGATATTGCCGGTCAGCCGTTTGATTTTGTCGTTATTGATATGCAGTCGTTTGGTTCCAACGGCAGCAAGATAGTGAGGGCGTTGCGCAATTCCGGTTTCCATCAGACGATTATCGCCATTACAACCCGGACGACGATAATGTCGAGAGAATGGATTTTAGCCTCCGGTTGTAATGCGTGTGTGGAACAGCCGATAGACATTGAACAGTTTCTTTCCGTCCTCGCCTCGGTTTCTAAAACGCAATGAGGGTTTTCCGAAAGACTGGCTTTAGACACTTCCCAAAAACAATCCCTAGAAAACGGCGTGCATTTTGTGAAAAACTTCTTTTTCCACGCCGAAGAGTTCTTTGAAGTCTGTATCATTTTGGGTGAGAGCGTGCTGCCAGCGGTCCATCATCGGCTCCCTAACGAAAAATTTGGTTCAAAGATATTCTATCACAAAAACCGGCGGACTTATATCCCCCGCCCGTTTTATTGCAACGGCATCTGTCCCAGCAACTCAATACATCGGTCGGTCTGTTCGTCTGTGCCGACGCTGATTCGCAAACCGTCTCCCCAATTCGGGTACACCATATAACGGACGAGAATACCCTGCGATTTCAAAAATTCGTACACCGCTTTAAGCGGTCTCTCTGGATACGTCGCCCAAATAAAATTGGCTTGTGAATCCGGCACCGTATAACCCAACGCCCTGACTTTGTCCGTCAAACGTTTTTTCGTTACGATAATCTTCTGCCGGTTGTCTGCCAGCCAATCATCATCGGAAAGAGCCGCCGCCGCCGCCGCTATTGATAACGAATCGCAGTTGTACGAATCCTTCACTTTCAGCATTTCTGCAACCAAATGCGGCTGGGCAACCAGAAAACCAAAACGCAAACCGGCAAGACTGTACGATTTGCTCATCGTTCGGCAAACGATAATTTTTTCGCACCGTTCAACCAAATCAATACAGTGTTCTTCGGCAAAGTCGGCGTAGGCTTCGTCCACGACCAGCGGACAGGGCAGATTTTCGGCTATCTCCAAAATCCGCTGTTTCGGCAGTACGGTGCCCGACGGCGAATTCGGGTTCGGCAAAAACACCAGCCGTAAATCATTCCGTTCCGCTGCCCTGAAAATACCGTCCGAAAGCGTCCAATCGGCACGGAACGGAACAGTTTCGCTTCTTGCCCCTTGAATTTCCGCCAGCGAGCGGTACAAGATATAAGTCGGATACGGAAGACGCAGCAGTTCGCCGCTGCCGACAAATGTCCGCGTTAGTATCGTCAGTAAATCATCACTGCCGTTGCCGCAAAGAATGGATTCCGGCACAACGCCGAATTTTTTTGCGGCGGCATTGCGGACTTCGCCGGCAACAGGGTCGGGATACCGGGACAAACCGCGTTCCGCTGCCTGCCGAATTGCCGCATAGACTTTTTCGGAAGCACGGTACGGGTTTTCGTTCGTATTCAGTTTAACGATATGACCGTCACGGGGCTGTTCACCGGAAACATAACCCGACATCACTGCTATTTCGGAACGAACGTAAGACATTGGGGGGAATTGATAATTGGTGTTGATAACTGATAATTAGGCAAGCGGCAAGTTTTTAACACAAAAGCATCGTGCTGACTTGCGGTATGCGTTTAGTTCTCCCATTATCAATTATCCATTCTTAATTATCAATTACATTTCGTTATTCTGCTTCATCGAAGAGCGGACGGCGAGCATTGGGACGTAATGCTGGAAACGGAGTCGGCACTTGATACGCGGTCGATTCCGCCGCAAAATGCTGACGGCAGTTCCTTTGAGACGTTTGCCGAGTTGTTACCGCCGCACCGCAAAGCGTACTTAAATTACGAAGGCGAAGTCTCCGGCAACAGGGGCAGCGTTCGCCGCATTGATGCCGGTACTTATGTCGCCTTGTCGCCGGATGTGTTCTTACTCGACGGTCAGATTTTTAGCGGCACGCTGACCGTTTCGCCGAATTCGCTTGTTTTTGAAAAAACGGCTGCAATACGGCGATAGCGGCTTCACTCCAAAATGTTCCGCTTATCGACGACCCGCTTCGCTTTGCCTTCAAAACGCTCCAAAGTCATCGGCGGCAAAAGTTCAATAGTCATATTCAAGCCCGTATATTGCTGAACAGCGTGCGAAATCTTTTTTTGAACGTGCAGCATATCCGTCATTTTGTCCGACATCGTCTCCGGTACAACCTCAACACGGACACGGACTTCGTCCATTGTTTTCGGACGTTCTAAAACAATCTGGTAGTGCGGAGCCGCCCCTTCAATCGTCAATAACGCTTCTTCTATCTGCGACGGAAAGACATTCACGCCCCGGACAATCAACATATCATCGCTGCGCCCAATAACACGGGACATACGAACCGTTTCCCGTCCGCAGGCACATTTTCCCGAATAAAGCCGGGCAATGTCGCGCGTTCGATAACGCAAAATCGGCATCGCCTCACGGGTTATCGATGAAATAACGAGTTCACCCGGCTCGCCTTCCGGTACAGGTTTTAACGTTTCAGGGTTAATACATTCAACGATGAAATGGTCTTCCTGAAAGTGCATACCGGTACGTTCAGGACATTCGCCGCTGACACCGGGTCCGATAACTTCACTCAAGCCGTAATTGTTGCTGCCGAAAATTTCCAGCGATGCTTCGAGCGTTTCCCGCATCTGTTCCGTCCAAGGTTCGCTTCCGAGAAACGCCAATTTTAGAGCCAGCGATTTCCGCTCAATACCGGCTTCTTTTACGGCTTCGGCAAGATTCAGCGCATAACTCGGCGTACAAACCAGCGCATCCGGCTGCATATCTTGCAGAAGCAGCAACTGCCGGCGTGTATTGCCCGCCGCCGCCGGAATCACCGCCGCTCCGACACGTTCGATGCCGTAATGTAAACCGAAACCGCCGGTGAACAAGCCGTAACCGAACGAAACCTGAACGGTGTGTTCGGCTTTCAAACCGCCGGAAACCAAAAACCGGGCGCAAAGATTTGACCAAAGGTCGAGGTCGCCTTGCGTGTAAGCCGCAATCGTCGGCTTACCGGTTGTTCCGGTCGAACCGTGATACCGAACAACTTTTTCGCGGGGAACGGCAAGGAAACCGATGGGATAATTGTCCCGCAAATCGGCTTTAGTCGTCAGCGGCAATTTAACAATGTCGTCAACGCTGTGAATCGATTCCGGTGTTATGCCGTATTCCTTGAATTTCTGTTGATAAAACGGCACGGCACTACATCGGCGGATGCACTCCCGCAGGCGGACAAACTGCAAAGCACGGATTTCTTCACGCGGAAGCAGTTCTGCACTCTGCCAAATATATGGACGAAAAGGTTCTTGCGGCATCGTTATAATTGAAGCGGTTCGTTGGCTAGTTGCCGTTCGTGGCGGGTCATTTCGTAAATATCCCGCAAAAGTTGAATATCACACGGACGCTGTTCGACGTTACGGCGGGCAAACATTCGAGCCTGCGTTTGCACTAGCGTATCAATACCGACTTCGGTAACTTGTCCGAACGTCCGGGCGTAATTGACAAAACTCGGAACATTCGTCGTAATGAAGCCGTAAAGCATACTGCACGCTCCAATCGTTTTACCCGTAAAAATACTGGTGTTAATCGCTGTTTTGGCATAATCGCCGATAATGCTGCCGACAAACTGCATACCGGTTTTGACCTTCAGCCGGTTGTAGTCCATAATGACTTCGCCGTAGGTATTTTTCAGGTCGCTATTGCTTGTACCGGCACCGAGGTTAATCCAGGAGCCGAGATAACTATGCCCTAAAAAACCGTGATGCTGTTTGTTGGAGTATGATTCGATGACCGCACATTCGACTTCGCCGCCGACTTTCGTTGTGTTGCCGAGCGTAACGGCATCTTTTAGAGCGGTATAGCCGTTGATTCGGGCATTGGGACCGACGTACACCGGACCGCGAAAATAGCAAAACGGACCTATTTTTACGCCTTTTTCAAAAACGATAGGACCTTCGGACGCATCGGTAACGGCATATTGACCGAGCGGTGTACCGTCAGCGGAAAACACTCCGTCGGCAATTTCCTGATACGCACCGTTACGCAGACGGTCATTGAGATTGTCGTTCATAATGCGGAGTTGATGCCGGACAATGTCGTGTGCATACTCGAACATCGGAACAGACTCGTTGAGCGGCGGGAGATGTGCGTCGTCAATGATACCGGTTAACTGTGAGGCACCGACAGCACCGGCAGGCAGCGGATTGTCCCCGCAAAATAAGGCGCAGGCAATACCGGACGGGGCGGTTATTACGCCGCTGACACCTTGCTTAATGTGTTCTTGCAGAACGTTAAAGATGTCAATGTGCGGTACAACGCGGGCGTTGAGAACGAGAACAGTTTCAGCCCGTTTGCCGTTTGTTTCTGTCCAAAGATTCGGATAGTCAAGTTTAACGATTTCTTTGAGATACGGACGGACGATAACTTCGACGTTATCGGCAAAGCGGCGGGCGAGGTCAATGAGTTGGTATGTACCGGTATTGAGGGCAAACTCCGGTCGGGCAATTGTTGCGGGAAACAGTTGCGTATTGCGATGGTCTTCAAACAAAATGATGTGCATAACACAATTTTATACCAAAAGAAGTAAATACACAAGTTTTCAAGATTATTCAATAGCGGTGAGACACTAGGCAAGATTTAGAGTAAACACTACCTAACACTTCAGAGTCTTTGTTTCTGTCCGTTATTTTGATACAATGTAACGAATATGGACATTCTCAATCACATTATTTTATTTTCGCTGCGGCACAGGCTGCTGGTCATTCTTTGCGTCGCCGCCTTTTCTGCTGCCGGACTCGCCGCCCTTTTTCACCTCGACATTGATGCCTTTCCCGACACAACGCCCATTCAAGTCCAAATCAATACCGTTGCTCCCGCATTCGGTCCCGAAGAAATAGAAAAACAAATTACCTTTCCCATCGAACAAGCCATCAGCGGACTGCCCGGTCTCCTCGAAGTCCGAAGCGTCTCCAAATTCGGCTTTTCCCAAGTCGTTACCGTCTTTGACGACAGCATTGATATTTATTTCGCCCGGCAACTGATTAACGAACGCATCGGCAGCGTCGAACTGCCCGGCGGTATTGAACGTCCGTCTATGGGACCCGTTGCCACCGGTCTGGGCGAAGTGCTGAATTATATCGTTCTCGGTCAGGGAACAGACGAAACAGAGTTGCGCACCATTCAGGATTGGGACATCAAAACGGTAATGCGGACTGTCCCCGGTACAGCAGAAATCAATACCTGGGGCGGCTTCGTGAAACAGTATCAAATCCGCCTCGACCCCGATAAATTATCGAAACACGCATTGACGTTCGACCAAGTCATCGAAGCCGTTGAGAATAATAATATGAACAGCGGCGGCGGAAACATTGACCGCCCCGGCGGAACACTGTTCGTGCAGGGTTTGGGACGGACAATTACGCTCGACGAAATCCGCAACATCGTTGTTTCGGCAGTGGACGGCGTACCGATACGCATTGCTGATTTGGGCGAGGTTATGATTGGACACGAAATCCGCCGCGGTGCCGTTACCGCCAATGCCCAAGGCGAAGTCGTGATGGGCATCGGCTTTATGCTGATGGGCGAAAACAGCCATCGGGTAACACAGGCTTTGAAAAAAAGACTCGCATCGCTTACCGAAGGTTTGCCGCCGAACGTTCAACTGCGGACGGTCTATGACCGGACGGGATTAGTTGACAACGTCATTGACACGGTACGCAAAAACTTATTTGACGGCGGATTGCTCGTCATCGTTGTTCTGTTCGCCTTTCTCGGCAGAATCAGGGCGGCAATTATCGTGGCACTCGTGATTCCGCTCTCAATGCTTTTCGCTTTTACCGGTATGTATCAATTCGGCATTGCGGCAAGTTTGTTAAGTCTCGGTGCAATGGACTTCGGTCTCGTTGTCGATAGCAGTGTCGTGATGATTGAAAACTGCACACGAAAACTTGGGTTAGCGGCGGACAGCGGTAAAAGCAAACTTGATATTGTCTATGAAGCGGCGGTCGAAGTCCGCAAGCCGACAATGTTCGGCGAGTTAATCATTATGATTGTGTATCTGCCGATACTGACGCTCTCCGGTGTCGAAGGCAAAATGTTCCGTCCGATGGCATTGACGGTTATTTTTGCCCTGTTCGGGTCAATGGTACTGTCGTTAACGCTAATGCCGGTGTTGGCGAGTTTGTTTTTACCCCGCCGGACAGATGAACGGGAACCGCTGATAATCCGGCTGATAAAGGCGGCGTATGAACCGCTGCTGCGGGCGGCAATGCGGAACAAAGCGGCAGTGCTGATTCTCGGCTTGTGTGTGCTGATGGTTGCTTTCGGAATGATTGCGCCGCATTTCGGCAGCGAATTCATTCCGAGACTTTCCGAAGGCGACATTGTCATCGGCGTTGTCCGTCCTGCCGGTACGGATATTAACGAGTCGATTCGTTACAACACGGAAATTGAAAGAGTGCTGCTTGAAACGTTTCCTGACGAAGTGAGAGACGTTTGGAGCCGCATCGGCAGTGCCGAAATCAGTACCGACCCGATGGGACTGGAACTGACCGATATTTTTGTCTCCTTGAAGCCCCGCGAAAACTGGAAGAAAGCAAAAACACAGACGGAGTTGACGGAGCAATTCGATTTGACGCTTCGGGATATGCCGGGGCAGCGGTTCGGTTATTCGCAGCCGATAGAAATGCGTGTCAACGAGTTGGCATCGGGTATCCGGGCTGATTTGGCAATCAAAATTTTCGGCGACGATTTTGACACGCTATTAAGTTTAGCGGAACAAGCCGAACGGATTTTGAATTCGCTCAGCGGTGCGGCAGATGTTTCGGTTGAACAGATAACCGGTCAGCCGACGCTGCAAATTAAGGTCAAACAGGAACAGTTAGCCCGATACGGCGTTGCGGCAAGGGAAGTGCTGGAACTCGTTGAGTCTATCGGCGGAAAAAAAGTCGGCGAAATTCTTGAAGGCGACATTCGTTTTCCGTTGGTGATTCGGCTGCCGGAAAAATATCAGAACGACCCGAATGTGATTGCCGATATGCCGGTATTGACTCCCGTCGGTGAACAGATACCGCTGGGGCGTTTGGCATCGGTTGAGGTGGTCGAAGGACCGGCAACGATTTCGCGGGAATGGGGACAGCGGCGTATTACGGTTTCGGCGAATGTCCGCAATCGGGACATCGGCAGTTTTGTCGGCGAATCAAAAAAGAAGTTAGCCGAAATTGCGCTGCCTTCGGCGAGATACCGGATTGAGTACAGCGGACAGTTTGAAGCAATGGAGAGTGCGAGAATCCGGCTGATGATTGTTGTTCCGGTTGCGCTGCTGTCGATATTTGCGCTGCTGTATATGACGTATCACAGTGTCGGCGATACGTTCCGTGTTTTTGCGTGTATTCCGTTTGCCTGGGTTGGAGGCATTGTTGCGTTATGGATGCGTGATATGCCGTTTTCAATTTCGGCGGCGGTTGGATTTATCGCAATGAGCGGGGTTGCGGTGCTGAATGATATGATATTGGTTTCAACGATACGGCAGTTGCGTAAGACCGGTTTAGGATTAGAGGAATCCGTGATTGAGGCGGCGTTGCTGCGGCTGCGTCCGGTGTTGATGACAACACTGGTGGCGAGTTTAGGCTTTTTGCCGATGGCATTGAGTACGGGAGTGGGAGCGGAGGTGCAGCGTCCGTTAGCAACGGTCGTCATCGGCGGCGTTATCGGCGGAATGATAATGTCATTGTTCGTCCTGCGGGTTATGTACGTCGTCTTTAATTGGTCAGAAAGACGACAAAAGTGTGAAGTTGGCGTTGCAGGGGAATAGTCTCAAGAATCTGTTAACATTTGCCGATTATAGAAGTTGTAATGGTTACAACGACTATGCGGGCAATTAGATTCGTCATTTTTCTATCGCTGTTGATAAGCACCGCCGCCGTACTGGTTGTCAGTGCCGGCTGCGAAATTATGCCCGTCACCCGATACAAGCCGACGCTGCACAATCCTTTCGTCGGCGAAATGAAAGTTATCGCCGTCCTGCCGTTCTTTAATTATTCCGATAATCCCAACGCCAACGGACGGGAATTCGCCAAAAACTTTGCCAACGAACTCCAGCGAATCCCCGGTTTCATCGTCATCGCCAATAAAGTTGTCGAAGAAACGATGCTCAAACATAATTTACATCAATTTGAATCCGTTGACGATATTCGCTATCTTGCGCAACTTCTTAAAGTTGATGCCGTTGTCGTTGGAAAAATTCACGGCTTCAGTATGAATTATCCGCCGTACACGAAATTTGAGACCGAATGGTATTGCGTCAATCCGTATCTGCACCCGATTC
>JAITQJ010000318.1 GCA_031288955.1 Planctomycetaceae bacterium
CCGCGGCTATCGTGGAAGTTGTGAATTGCCAAGCCAATCTGCTTCAGATTGTTTTGACATTGCATCCGCCTTGCGGCTTCGCGGGCAGCCTGAACGGCTGGTAAGAGTAGGGCAACCAAAATGCCGATGATGGCAATGACTACCAGAAGTTCTACGAGAGTGAATCCGATTCTACGGGATTCTTCTCTCTCTCTCTCTCTCTCTCTCTAGAGAGGTCGGTTTTGCAACTTTTCGTTGCGGTAAAAGTGTCGTGAACATAGCAGTTCTCCTTTCGAAATGAGTGTTACATAGAGGCGGAATACCTCTATTGTTATTAAGCATAACGTGTCAACTAAAAGATGTCAATAGGGATATTTTGAGAATTTTTTTTTTTTTTTTTTTTATTTTTGTCAATTTTGCCAATTTTTGCAAAATTTCCCCGCATTTACTCGCCCCTCGCCCCCAATCCCTAATCCCTAATCCCTAGTCCCTTTACCTCGCTCTTGCGGACAAAACTCGTCTGTGCTATAATGCGTCATTGAATAAGTCTAATGACTTCTTCAGTGTTGTTCTAACAGATAGACTGCGGGAAACTATGGGCAAAATCGGAATCGGGCTTAACTTGGAGGCAGTGCGGACTTCGCACAAGTCGTTTGAATGGGGCGTACAATTCGCCGCCGAACTCGGATACGAGTATCTCGAACCAATGGTACACTGGGGACGCGAATTATTAAGCGAAGCCCGGTACTTTCACAGCGTCTCGATGCTTGATGACCCGTTTCGTATTCGGGACTGCGTCGAAAAACACGGACTTAAACTGTCCGCCCTGTCGTCTCATTCGCAACTTTCTAAACCGGAAATCGCCGTTGAATATCTGAAACAAGCGGCGCGGTTTGCCAACGAATGTGGTGCGCCGGTCATCAATACACACGAAGGACACAAACAGCCGTGGACGGACGAAGAAGAGGATTTTGTCCTCATCAAGTATTCCATTACGGAAGCCGAAAAGGTTGCGTCCCGGCGCGGAATTAAACTCGGTTTGGAAATGCACCAGACGTATTCGCTGATACCGGAAAAATATGACCGGATTTTGAATCTTGTGCCTTCAAAATTTGTCGGTGCAAACTTTGATACCGGTAATGCGTATCTCGGCGGTCAAGACCCGGTGAAATGGCTCGACCACATTAAAGAGCGTCTTGTGCATATGCACGCCAAAGACATTTCCGTTGAGCAGTCGGATGCCGAACGGGGCAAAGTGATGGGAACGGCAGTCGGCTGTGCCTGCGGCGACGGCGTGGTTGATTGGGAAGGCGTGATGGCGGTTTTGAAACCGCTGCCGCAGGATATTGTTTTGAGCGTCGAATGTGGTACGCTTGACCAAGCCGCCCGAAGTGTTGAACATTTACGAAAAGTCAGGGGTTATTAAGTTGTGTTGCCGCAAACAGTAGTGTCTGTGTCTTGACTGTGTGCCGCTTTTGCGTTCCCGCCGTAAAAACACCCCTGCAATCGGTAAAGACAATTTCAAAGCGGAACATAGTGCAGAAACCCGATGATACAGCGCAAACTCGGTCAATTAGAACAGACGCTTCGTTTTTACGCTTTCGTCAACGGCATCACCGTATTGCTGTTCACGGCGGCTGGACTGTTTTGGTTCGACCTCGCTTTCGACCGGTTCTTTGAATTGCCGTTAATCGTTCGTGCCTTCACCGCCGCCGCTCTGTCCGCTTGTCTCGCCGCCGCTGCTTATCGGTATCTTATCCGAACGTGCCTGATGACGTTCGGAAACGAAATGTTAGCCGCTGTCTTTGAACGCTTCGTACCGGCACTGAACGGAACACTGCTGACGGTTGTCAGCCGGAATTTCCCCGCCGCCGGGATTTCTGTAACAGAAACGCTGCCGTCCGGTTTCGGTACATTGATTATTCAGGATGCCGCAGAAAAACTGCGGGGCGTGAACGTCCGCCGGTTCTTCTGCGTCCGCCGATTGACGCTGCTTTTATTCTGCGCTTTCGTGTGTTCAGCAAGCATACCGCTCTTTTTTGTTTTATGCAGCGAAACGGCGGCGGTTTGGCTTTCACGCAGCATTTTTCTTTCGCAGCAGAATTATCCCCGGCGGTCGCTGCTCATTGCCGACGGTTTTCAGGACGGCATCGTCCGCATCGGCAAAGGCGATAACTTCACGCTGTCCGTGCGGGCAGATATGTCAATGCCGCTCGTGCCGGAAAAGATTCGGATACGGACAGCAAACCGGACTTTAACGCTCGAACACTTTACCGTTCAAACAACAGACGGCACAGATTACCGTGTCTTCACGCATACCTTTCCCGAAGTGCTGGAACCGATGACGCTGCACATCCGCGGTGCTGATACAACACTCGATAATCTGCACATCGGCGTTTTACCCGTTCCGGTGCTTACAGATTTTTCGTTACAATTATCGTATCCCGATTATATGCAGCGGCAGCCGCAAACGGTGCCGGTTATCGGACGGACAATGATTCCCGACGGAACGGCTGTTACCGTTGCGGCAGCGGCAAACAAACCGCTGCTTCAATGGACGGCGCAATGGACAACGCCGAACGGTCTGGAAACAGTTAAGAGCCGTGAAACGGCAGCGTTCACCGCCGTTGAATGTCCGCTGCCGGTTTTCCGCAGCGATGTGCTTTTGGACTTCCGCTTGAACGATATTGATTCTTTGCACAACCGGCAGCCGATACACGTTGATTTAGCCGCCGTCAAAGACAAACCGCCGGTTGTTACGGCACGGCTTGACGGCATCGGAGTTGCTGTTACGCCTGATGCAGATGTGCCGATGAGCGGTGAAATGTCTGACGACTACGGCATCTGCCGCGCTGCTTTAACCGTGAATAAGGAAACGAAGATGCAATGGACACGTGAAAGCGGTCAATGGAAGTCAGCGGCAAACGTTCAGCCGGGAACGGACATTGCCCGATTAGTTGCGGCGCAGTCGGCACCGTTCAATTTTACGTATTCGTTATCAACGCTGCAACTTAAACCGGGTTCAAGTATCACATTGTTTTTATCGGCAGCGGACAAATGCAATCTGGACGGTAAGACGGGGCAAAGCGGCGAAGGACCGCATTGGACGCTGGAAGTTGTAACACCGGAGCGGTTAAAGACGCTTCTTGAAGTTCGGGAAACAACGCTCCGGCAGCGTTTTGAAGTCGTTATCGGCGAAGTCGGACGGACAAAAACGTTTTTGAATCAGCCGATTGACGATTTTAACAAATCCCGAATGTTACGGGATACGCAAAAAGAAGTCTATGACCAGCGGTCGATTTTAGATGCGTTTGAATTGATTCGTCAGGAGATGCTCAACAACAAGATTTTTACGGACGATTTGCAGCAGCGTTTGAACAGCGGCATTATCAGTCCGCTGCGGAATATCTTGTCTGCCGATTTTCCCGAATTGGACAAGCGCATTGAGTCCTTGCAGCCGGAAACAGCGGCGGCAAAGACGGCGTGTCTGGAACAGTTCGATACCGTTGTCAAACGTATGCAGGACGTTCGGGACAATATGTTATCGCTGGAAAGTTTTAACGAGGCGGTCGAATTGCTTCGTTCGATATTGAAACAGCAGCAGCAGATTCGCAGCGAAACACTTGAAGAAAAGAATAACCGGCTGAAAAAATTACTGGAGGATTGAAAGATAATGCAGCGTCACCGCCGGGGAATGATTTTGTTTTTCGTCAGCATTGTCATAGCGATGCTGGCGGCGGCAGCCGTAATGCTTCTGCGGCTGACCAACACCGATAGTCAAACCGCTGCATTGTACGGCGACCGGCTCCAATGCGACCAACTCGTGTTTTCCGGCATTGCATTTCTGACCGTCAATCAGGAGAATGTCGAACAAAACAAAATCGAACTCCGCAAACCCTTTGAAGTTTTTTCCGGCGGATATTTTGTTATCGATGCGCTGCAAAACGGCGATGTTAAAGTTGATGATGTTAAGGTTAAAGAACCGCTGCACCGTTTTCAGGTTACCGGTTATATGAACGGCAGTACAGTTATCAGTAAAGCCGCCGTTGTGATTGATTATTCGCAGTCTCCCCCGAAAGTTATCCGATGTATTTTCCTTTAGATTTAACGTTCCGAATGGCGCGTTACATTGCTTGTCAGAAGATTTGCAGAGTACCGAAATTTCCGCTGGTACTGATGCTCGAACCGCTGCACCGGTGCAATTTGCGATGCAGCGGCTGCGGCAGAATCCGTGAATATGCCGACACGTTGAATCAAGAGTTGAGCGTTGAGGAATGTCTCGAATCGGTCAAAGAGTGCAATGCACCGATTGTCAGCATTTGCGGCGGTGAACCGCTGATTTATCAGAACATTGCCGAACTCGTTGAGCGGATTTTGCAACTCGGCAAATTTATTTATCTTTGTACCAACGGGCAACTGCTGGAAGAAAAACTCGGAATTTTTACCGGACTGGCGGCAGTGAACCGGCTCGTGAAAAAGCGGCTCTATTGGAATGTACATCTTGACGGCACGGCAGCGTTCCACGACGGTATCACCGGCAAACCGGGGTCGTTCGATAAAGCCGTTGCCGGTATTGCGGCGGCGAAACACGCCGGCTTTTATGTTTATACAAATTCGACGCTGTACCGGCAGCACGGAGTTGAGTCCAGCGTTGAAGATTTGGCGAAACTCGGCGAAATACTGCTGCCGCTGAAAATCGACGGAATGATGGTTGCCCCCGGCTATGGTTATGCTGCGGTGCAAAGTTCCGAAGAGTTTTTTTTGACACGGGAGGATACGCACAAAATTTTTCGTTCAATACGGGAACGTATGCGGCAGTCTCCGAAGACGCTGCGTTTGACAGCAACGCCGGTTTTTATGGATTTTCTTTGCGGCGAACGGGAGTTGCCGTGTGCGGCTTGGGCAAATCCGACGCGGAACATTCGGGGCTGGAAATCGCCGTGTTATTTGATAACGGACAGGCATTTTGAAACATACCGGGCATTGATTGACGGCACGGATTGGACGAAAATCGGTTTCGGCAGCGATGTCCGGTGTACGGACTGTTTGATGCACTGCGGTTATGAACCGGCGGCGGTACTGTTCGGCACACGATTGAGCGACCTGATACGGACAGCCGTCTGGCAGTTAGGCTGAAAGCGCAAGTAAAATTG
>JAITQJ010000336.1 GCA_031288955.1 Planctomycetaceae bacterium
AAGGAACAGGAGCGGGAGACAACGCTTTCGTCCACGCGGATTGTCCGAGTGTCAAGGCGAACAAGGCAATATCCGCCGTATCCAGGGCAGCCCAGCCGAATTCGCTCCATTCCGAAGGAAGCCCTTGTGTCCAATTTTTTACAACCTTGGCAAGTGAACCGCCGGGAATGCTTGTCCACCATTCATCTTCTTTCGCATTACCCTGCTCATCAAAATACTTATCAAGCCACGCTTTGTTTTCCTCAATTTTTTCCAGCCCTTTGTCTTCAAAGCGTGCAGTGTATGGAATAATTCTCACGCCGAGTTGATTGTCCTTCAACGCCTTATGAAAGATTTCCGATGAGGCATATTGGTTAAGTATAAAGAAAGCCAGTTCGCCGAACTTTTCAACTGCCGCCGCTGCCTGCGGAAGTGCATCGGGATAATGGGTATATAAAAATGCGGCGATTTTATGCTGCCCGTATTTTCGTAACAAGTTGTCGGCAAGTTGCGGAACATCATCAGCAAGTTGCAGGACAAACATTTCCTCTGCCTGTTTCCAAACATTAGGCATTTCCTGTTTTATCGTGATTAACCGGGCAGCGAATTCTTCTGCTTTGCCGGCATATTTTTCGCAAAAAACAGGATTGGCAAGCATTACGGAAAGCAAATTGCCGAGTTCAAAATTGCCTTTTTCTTTGCAAAACCGGATTGCATCGCCGTTATTTTCAAACAACGTGTAAATCCACACACAACCCGTCAACACATCGGAATCGGCATCGCCAAGATAGTCTCTAACGGCATCACGAAAGAGCGGATGGTATTTTTGTGCTGTTTCCAAAATGGTGCGGACATCGGCAGCCGCATTGCGCTGTAATAAAGGGGTGGTATCATCTTCCGCCGAATCAACCGAAGCCATCAAAACGAAAAGAACGTCATCAAGCCAATCTTTTTCGGCATCATAAAAATCAAGCAGGGGTGGGTTGATTCCGAGCATTGCTAATTGAATATACATCGGATTGTCCCGCACTTTCCGCCATATATTGGGGTCTTGTTTTGCCGCATCGAGGCAGCGTAAATACTCTGCCGTCTTATCATCAAGTTGCGTTTGTAAGTTTATATCCTCGCTCTGATTACGGATATACTGCAATGATTGGAGGTGATTGGCGTGAGCGGTCAGAAAGTTTTCCCGCTCATTCGGAACAATGAGATGCGGCTGGACGGCGATACCGGCAAGGTGCAAATCGTAAGCGTCCCGTGTCTGGGCGAGGCGCACGAGTCCGTCAATGCCGTCGAACTTTTGGCGTTCTTTGAGTGTTGCGGCAAGGGCATTGACGTTATAATTCTGTTGGACTTGAGCGAGTTCGGCAGCAACGTTGGGGGCTTTTTGCCGCAGTTGTTCGGTCAATTCGGCAACGGTTTGTTCGCCACCGCTTTCCGCTTGGAATCGGCACCAACTCCAACCGCTGCAAGCCCAATAAAATGTTACAAGAACGAGTAAGGCGAGGTAAAAACATTTTGCTATTTGCGAGGTCAGTATTTTGTAAGCGGTAAATGTGAACATCGGTTTTATTGACGGGTATTGGTTAGAATTGCTAAAGTGCGCCGTTATCTTTTTCTTTACAGAGCATCCATTGTATCTGAAAACTGACAGAATAGAAATGGGCGGGGCGGTATTGTCTTGTGCTGCAAACTTCGGAAAAGCAGGCAGGGTGCGGGCGGTCAATCGTATCCACCGGAAACAGCGGCTTGGCTTGCCGGCATATCGGACGAATTGCACGAGAAACTAGTCAAAGCCGGTCTAATCAATGACAAGCAGCGGCGGACACTTGGACAGTTTATCGAAACGTTCAAGGCGGGCGGGAGTGGAAAAAAGGAACGCTTGCGGCTTTCGGAAAGGCAGAGAAAAATCTGAGTGCGTTTTTCGGGGAGGACCTGCCGCTCGACAAAATCACGGCAGACAGGGCGGCAGATTTTCGGGTTATGCTTGTGGGAACGCAAGGCAGCGGCTAATTATTGCGCTGGCACGTTTCGGCGGTTTGAGAATACCGAGCGAATTAGACGGGATGCGCTGGGACGAAATGAACCGGGAACGGAACAAGATTTACCGAAGACCGAAAGCAAGGGCAAGCACTGCCAGAGGGCGGTCAGGACGGTATTTGCCAAAAGCGTCGGCAGCCCTGCCCGTCGGCATTGCATCTTGAAATACAAGAGAAAAATGAGAACACGTCTTTTACGCCAATGGGCAGGGGCGGGATCGAACCGCCGACACACGGATTTTCAGTCCGTTGCTCTACCAACTGAGCTACCGACCCAATACTGCTCTTCACAAAACGGTACACCCGCCCCGCAAAAAACAACCGTCAGTATTATACTCTAGCACAAGACAATGTCAAGCCCTAAAAATGTATTGCGATACTTTCGGCATACGGCTAAAATAACGGTTTATGCAATATGATAACGAATTGCCGATTGTACAGCGGAGAGAAGAAATTGCCGAACTCCTGCTCCATAACCAAGTCGTTGTCGTCTGCGGCGAAACCGGCTCCGGTAAATCAACGCAACTGCCGAAAATCTGTCTCGAAACCGGTCGGGGAAAAAACGGTCTCATCGGACATACCCAGCCGAGACGAATCGCCGCCCGCTCCGTCGCCGCACGAATCGCCGAAGAACTCAATACCAATATCGGCGATACCGTCGGATATAAAGTCCGCTTCGACGAAAAACTTTCAGCCAATACGGTTATCAAATTAATGACCGACGGCATTCTTCTTGCCGAATCGCAAAACGACAGACTCTTCAAGCAATACGATACGTTAATCATCGACGAAGCACACGAGCGGTCTCTGAATATCGATTTTCTGCTCGGTATGTTCAAACGGATTCTGCCGCAGCGTCCCGACCTGAAACTGATCATCACCTCGGCAACGATTGACGCTCAACGATTTAGTCAGCATTTTACCGTTCCGCAGATAAACCGCCGCCAGCCCGTACCGGTCATCGAAGTTTCCGGCAGAACATATCCGATTGAAATTCGTTACCGCAGCATTGAAGAATACGATGATGCTGATGACGTTTCACGTGAAACAGATGCGGAGATGAACGCTTTGCTTGCGGCAGTGAACGAATTGACACAGCACGGCAGCGGCGGTATTTTAATTTTTCTCCCAACGGAACGTGATATTTTAGAAACGGCAAAGGCACTGCGGACGGATAAAAAAACAGACGTGCTGCCGCTCTATGCACGTTTGCCGGCAACACAGCAGCAAAAAGTATTTCAACGCCCGAAGGGACAGCGGATTATCTTGGCGACGAACGTTGCGGAGTCGTCGTTGACTGTTCCGGGTATTCGTTACGTCATCGATACAGGAACGGCACGTATGAGCCGCTATTCGCCGCGAACCCGAACGCAGCGGCTGCCGATAGAAGCCGTTTCGCAAGCCTCGGCAGACCAGCGGGCGGGACGCTGCGGACGAGTCGGAGCCGGTATTTGCATACGTTTGTACAGTGAACTCGATTACCAGCACCGCGAACGATACACAACGCCGGAGATTCAGCGGACGAATCTTGCGTCCGTGATACTGCAAACGTTGTCGTTAAAACTCGGCAGCATTGAAACGTTTCCGTTTCTCGACCCGCCGAAAGCATCGTCAATATCGGACGGTTTCAAAACGCTTTTTGAAATCGGAGCGATTGATGACCGGCAGCGTTTGACTGATGTCGGCAGACGGTTGAGCAGGCTGCCTGTTGACCCGCGCATCGGCAGAATGATTTTAGCGGCAGAGGAAAACGGCGTGTTGAATGAAATGCTTATCATCGCCTCGGCGTTGGAAGTGCAAGACCCGCGTGAAAGACCGCAGGCGTTTCAGGGCAAAGCCGATGCCGCTCACGCTCCGTTTCTGGACGAACGCAGTGATTATTTATCGTACTTAAAACTCTGGGACTTCTATCTGCACTTGAAGGAGTCAACGAGCCGCAGCGGTTTGCGTAAAGCCTGTCAGCAAAACTTCCTGTCCTTCAACCGAATGAAAGAGTGGAACGACGTTTATCTCCAATTAAAGCGGGAACTGAAAATAATTGATACCGGAGAATTGGAAAGGAATGAGAATAAAGAAAACGGAAAGCGCGGCGGTTTGGTTCCGCACGATGATGAGCAATTCTATGAAGCCGTTCATCGCTCGATATTGGCGGGAAATGTTTCGGGGATTGCGCAGCGGGACGTTAAGACGGCAGAATATAACGTCTGCAACGGCGGTAAATTTGTCCTGTGGCCCGGAAGCGGAATCTGTAAGAAACGAAAAGTTAAAAAAGAAAACGGAAAAACGAACAGTTCGGACTTGCAGGACAATTCTCCATTCATCTTGGCGGGCGAACGTGTTGAAACTTCGCGGAAGTATTTACGGACGGTTGCCGTGATTGACGAAAGTTGGATTGAACCGGCAGCGGCACATCTGTTGAAACGGATTTATCTTGAACCGCATTGGAACCGGCAGACGGGGTATGTTCACGCTTACGAAAAAGTGTCGCTCTTCGGTATCGTGATTGTTCCTAAACGGCGTATCAATTACGGTCCGATTGACCCGAAGGCGGCGCGGGATATTTTCATTCAGTCCGCTCTCGTTGAGGGTGAACTTGATACAACGCTGCCGTTCTTCGTACACAATCAGCAGATACTCGCCGAAGCCGGTAAGTTGCAGGATAAATTGCGGGAACACGATTTGCTCAAGCCGGAGGCGCAGCGTTATCAATTCTATCAAGAACGTATTCCCGGCGAGGTTTACGATAAGCGGTCTGCCGAGAAATATGCGAAAAACAATTCCACGCAAAGTTGGGAGATGACGCTGGAAGATGTGTGTGAACGTGTTAACAAGGCGGGTGTTACAATAATCCCCTCCGGTTCTGCCTTGAGTCAATCGTTTCCCGATAAACTTGAGACGTTTGATTTGGAGTACCGTTATGCACCGGGCGAGGCGGAAGACGGTTTAACGCTTGTTGTTGAACAGACGGCATTGCCGAAACTGGAACCGGCGAAACTCGGCTGGCTTGTGCCGGGAATGTTGGAGCAAAAAATGACGGCGTTATTGAAGTCGCTGCCGAAAGATATACGCCGCTGTCTTGTGCCGATACCCGATACCGTCAGGACGTTGATGAAAACGATGGTGTTCGGTGAAGGCGGTTTGGAAGAGCGTCTCTGCCGGGAAGTAACGAAACTTGCCGGTCGTATTGTCGTTCGCAGTCAGTTTAATACTGCTCAAATTCCGCCGGAATTGTTGATGAACGTTCGTGTCGTCAATGATGCCGGTGAAACGCTCGGCGAAGGCAAAGATTTCACGCTGCTGCGAAAACAGTTTCGCATCGCTGCCGAAGCAACCGATGCTGCGATAATTCCTTCCGCCTCTTCTGAATACGCCGGGTTTCACGTGAAACATCACCGCGAAATCCGCCGGCAGATTCAGCATTTGCCGAACGTGGAGCGTTTGCGTATTTATGCACAGCCGCTAACGGACTTTAAGTTTGACGATGATGTCGGTTTGCTGCTAGCGGCATTGGCTTGTAAAACGTCGATACCATCTGCCGTTCAGGATGCGGTCAAAATTCTGCCGCCGCTTTTGGAGTCGTATCACGAAGCCCGGCGGACATTGGAGAAGTATTCAGCCGTCAGTCATTCTTTCGGAGATTCAGCATACGCTGATGCAAAAGAAAATATGAGCCGCTTAACATCCGCCGGCTTTTTAGTAACAACACCTTGGGTTTGGCTGAAAGAATATCCCCGCTATTTTCAGGCGGTAACGCTGCGGTTTGAAAAGATACAAAAGACAAACGACCAGCAATGGACGGCGGAGTTGCAGCGGTATCGGCAGAAATATGAACAGTACCGCGAATTGCATAATGCCGCAGGCATTGACGACCCGGAATTGGAAACGTTCCGCTGGATGATTGAGGAATACCGTGTATCGCTTTTTGCCCAGCGTCTCGGCACCGTTCTCAAAGTCTCTGCCCAGCGGTTGGACAAACAATTTGAAAAAGTAAAGCATTAGACTTGTTCAGTAACTAATTTTCATTCCGCCGTTGAGTGCAGCACAGACAGGTTTTACTTGCAATAAGTGCTTTCGTCGTCTAAAGAATGAATAATGAATAATGAATAATGAATAATGAAGAATGAAGAATGAAGGAAAACGGATAACCTGTATCTTCATTATTCATTGTCTTATGGTAGTCCCAAATCGTAAACCGGTCATAAAGAATGAATAGTTAAGAATGAATAATGAAGAATGAAGGAAAACGGATAACCTGTATTTTCATTATTCATTATTCATTATTCATTATTCATTTCGCTCCATAGCAACCGGCAGCGGCAGTGGCAAGAGCGGATACCGCCGCCGCCGGAGCCGCCGTCAGAGCCGCAATCGTAAGACGGCGGCAAAAAAATAAAAATTTAAAAAAAATTAAAAAAAATACTTGACAACGCCGTACAGTCTGTTATAATACTGCACAGTTAGGAATTTTTAACCCTCAACTTTCAGGAGACATTACCGTGTATTCAAACGCCGCACAATCGCAAGCCGCCCAGACTACCCCCCCCCCCCAAGTTAACATTGACGTTAACAATATCCCGTACACTAGCGCCTTGGGGGCGCGTCGTGGCGGGGGGGGTCGGCGGGTAAAAAT
>JAITQJ010000366.1 GCA_031288955.1 Planctomycetaceae bacterium
TGCTTCCTGCTCCTCTTAATCGGTATCTCACCGGCAACTATCTGCGGCTTTATCGTGTGCCGCTTTTTCTTGCCTGAATACCATTCGTCTTGTTTTTTTTAGGACGCTCTATTAGGATGTTCGGTTACATCAACGGCGATGTGTTCCATTGTCCGGTATTCGCGGTAGTATTGCAGTGTGATGAGAAGTTTGCCGCCGGCAGAGAGTTTGGGCGGCTTTCCGCCGGCTTTATGGAGTTGGATGTAAGCGGCTTGCAGGATGTGCTGCATTTCGCGGAAGACCGGCTTGGCCGTGCCGATAATGCGTTTGAATTGTTCGTCCGCCATCTTGAGTGCTTTCTTGACCCAATCCATAAAATCCTCCTTGAAAAAACAATAAAACTGTGGAAAAACAGACGAATTATAGCAATTATTTTGTTACCGAACAAGTCTAATCATATACCGACTTAATCGCTTTGGATTCCCTGTTAGAAGCGGCGGCAACTTGCGAAAGCATTAAGGATTTCCGGCAAAATCCCGTGCGGTAAAAAGTTGCTGCATAAATAGATCTGTTCCGTAACATAGTCATTGCGATAATCCCCACCGAACGTCCTGAAAAAACAAGGCGAAGGCATTTCTTGCGGACAAAACCCGTCTGTGCTATACTCAACCGTAAGATGAAAATTTAGTTACCGAACCTTTACTTTTCCCCAATACCAATGAAATACTTACTGACGAATTGCTTTGCTGTTTCCATTCTGTTTTGCATTTTGACCGCCTCCGCCTCGGCAGCAGATTTGCCGCTGCGTATCGGTGCTGACCAAAACGGTCAAAACCGGTTTACCGGTCTTATCAAAAATTTCACGTTTTACGAAACGTTAACACCGAACGACATCAAAACGCTTGCCGGTACGGCTGCCGATAAAAAGTCCCCGCAAATAAAGGGACATATCGAACTCGACCCCGACACAAAGGATACTGCCCGGCTGAACAAAATCGGTGCCGCCGCAGTCTGGATACAGCCCGATAAGAACAATCAAGGCAACTGCCGGATTCTCGACCGGATTACCCCCGGCGGAAACGACGGCTGGCTGCTCGATTTGTTTCCGGGACGGAAACTCCGCCTAATTCACGAAGACACCACTGTTAAAACGAACACGGAAATTCCCGCTGAACAATGGACACACGTTGCAGCCGTTTTTGACGGCAGCAACGTTGCCGTGTTCGTCAACGGCAAACAGGTTGCGGGCGAGAAGCAGACAGCACCTGTCGTTTCGGATAAAACACCGGCGCAACATTCGGAAATTATTTGGTGTTCCAAGCCCGCCAAGAACTGGTTCGAGAATATGCCCATCGGCAACGGTCATCTCGGCGCAATGCTTGCCGGCAGCATAGAAGACGAAGTCATTTCACTCAATCACGATGACCTGTGGTCAGGTGAACCGCGGGACTTGCAGAAACCGGAAACGTACAAAGTATTGCCGGAAATCCGCAAGTTGCTCCTCGAAGGAAAAAATGCCGAAGCACAGAAAATTATCAATGCCAAAATGCTCGGACCGTGGCAGTGTGCATATCAACCGCTCGGCAATCTGGAGTTGCACTTCGATTACGGCAAGAAAGATGAACCGGCAGCAGATTACCGCCGCGAACTTGACCTGCGGGAAGGTATCGTGCGCTGCTCTTATACTGTCAACGGTGTCCGCTACGAACGGGAAAGTTTCGCCAGTTATCCCGATAACGTCATCGTCTTCACCGTCCGCAGCGATAAACCGGCAATCAATCTGGATATAAAATTGACGACAGTGCATAAAACATTTGATTTACCGTCCGCCTTTTTAGATAACTCCCTTACCGTTGCCGGTTATGTTCCCGTTCAACTCAATGTTTACGACCGCGGGGCGCACAATATGCTCTATGATGAAAGCCGGGGAACGCGGTTTATCGAAACAATAAAAGCGGTCAACAACGAAGGCACAATCCAGAAAGAAGACGATACGCTCAAAATCCGCGGCGCAAAGTCTGTTGATATTTTATTTACCGCAGCGACTTCCTACATTGACCCGTGGACAAATCCTGCCGTTGCGAAGGAAGAATTTTTGAAGACGAAACTGAATATATCGAAAAAACCGGTCGGGGAACTGAAAAAAACGCATATTGCCGATTACCAATCGCTCTATAACCGCGTCAGATTAGATATTGACGGCGAAAAGGACGTACCGATGGAGAAGCGGATACAGAGTTTTTCGCTTGCAGACGACCCGCAGTTGGCGGTGCTGTATTATCAATTCGGACGCTATCTGCTGATTTCCGGTTCGCGTCCCGGTTCGCAGCCGATGAATCTGCAAGGCATTTGGAATAAAGATTTCATTCCCGCCTGGGCTTCCAACTGGACGCTGAATTGCAATGCAGAAATCAATTACTGGGCGGTTGAAACGGCGAACCTTTCGGAACTGCATCTGCCGCTCGTCCGTCTGACGAAAGAGTTGTCGGCAGACGGAACAAAGACGGCAAAGAATATGTACAATGCCCGCGGCTGGGTGGCTCATCACAACGCCGATGCTTGGCGGACAACGTGGACTGTCAACGGAACGGGACTTTGGTCAATTTATCAGGTCGGCAGTGCCTGGCTGTGTCATTCCGCATACGACCATTATTTGTTCACGGGCGATAGAAAATTCCTTGCTGATTTTTATCCCGTGATGAAAGGTGCGGCGCAGTTTTATCTCGATACGCTGCAAGAAGATACGCACGGTTATTTGACGACCAATCCGGCAACGTCGTTTGAAAATGACTACCGCCGTCAGGATGGTTTTGTCGGCTGGGCAACGTGCGGGGCAATGCAGGATATTCAGATTATCCGTGCGCTTTTCCGTAACACACTGGAAGCCGCCGGAACGCTCGGCATTGATGCGGAATTCCGGTCGGAAGTCGAGAAGGCGATGAAGCGTTTGCCGCCGAACACGGTGAGTCCGTCCCGCGGCGATTTGCAGGAATGGGTAGAAGATTGGGATCCGTCTTCGCGCAACGGTCAAACGGCTCACGGCTGGGCATTAAATCCCGACTGGGATATTTCGCCGGTTACAACACCGGAATTGGCGGCGGCGATGCGGAAGACGCTGGAACTGCGCCGTCCTTGGGAAACCTATAATTGCGCCTCTTGGGTCGGCAGTATGCCGGCGGGTTATTGGGCAAAACTTTTTGACGGTAAGATGGTCGAAGAGGTGCTAGACCGTCACGTCAACAGGTCAGTGAACTCTTCGTTGAATTCAACATTCGGCGGCAAGGGCAGCGGTTCGTGGCAGAACGACGGCAACTTGGGAATGACGGCGGCGATTGGCGAGTCGCTTTTGCAATCGGTGCCGGGCGCAGTGCCGGAAATCCGTATTTTGCCGGCGTTATTTCCGTCGTGGAAGTCAGGCAAGGTCAGCGGTTTGTGTGCCAGGGGCGGTTTCACGGCGGACATTGTTTGGTCGCCGGAGGAAATCACGGCAACGATTCATTCGACTTGGGGAACGAAGACCCGTGTGCGCTGCGGCGATAAAGTTGAGGAAATCGAAATCCCGCTGGGCGGACAAAAGACGGTGAAGTACCGCACTGAAAAGCGATAAAGGGGGGGGAAATTCCGGTCTATCTGCATACTTAAATTGCCGTGATTTTCTGTTATAATATCCTCCAATGAGACTCTACGCTTACGAAACACCGGAAATCCCCAAAAATGCCGGCTATCTCAAAATCGGCGAAACAAACGGCGATGTCGAAAAACGCGTCCATCAGCAATCGCACGAACTCAATCTCAAAACCGAAATCGTTTGGCAGGATGCCGTCATCACCGAACGCCGCTGTATCGACAAAATGATTCACCGCTATCTGGTGAAACAGGGCTTTGCCATTCAACAATTCGACCTCACCGGTCAAGATACCGAATGGGTCAAATGCAGCGTTGCCGATTTAGAAAAAGCGTTTGCTGCCGTCAAAGAGCAACTTTACAGTGAAGAAAAACTTCGTGAAGAAGTCGGCAACCAATTCTTTCTCGAAATCCGAAACTGGTATTATTGGACGGTAAAAAAAGACGACGATACAGAATTCGTTCTTCGGCTCATCGTTCGCCTATTGTTCTGCTTCTTCTTGCAGGACAAAGGTCTCGTTCCCAAGGAACTGTTTGACGAACATTTCCTTCGGGACAACCTCAAAGAAAACGAAGAGTATCGCTACTACAACGCCATTTTGCGTAACCTGTTTTTTCATTGTCTTAACACGCCGCTCCAAAACCGCAGCGAACCCGAACATAAAAAACTTATCAGGAATATACGTAACGTTAAAGAGCAGTTTCAAAAAATACCGTTTCTCAACGGCGGTCTGTTTTACGAACATACCGGCGATGATATACCGCTCAATGATGATTGTTTTTTCTCCGATTTGCGGACGCGGCACATTGACGAACTCGGCGGCGATTATAAAGTGGCGGGCATCATTCGGATATTATCGCAGTATCGCTTCAAATTGTCGATTGACGATTTGTTTGACTTGGAATATGTGGAAACCGTTGACCCCGAATTCATCGGTAAAATTTTTGAAAGTTTGCTTGCCTGTGTTGATGCCGACACGAAAGATAACCGGCGTAAAATCACGGGCAGTTATTATACGCCGCGGGAAATCGTTGATTATATGGTCAACGAATCGCTGGATGCGGCATTGAGCAACAACAGTGACATACTTTCGTTGAAAATCTTTGACCCGGCGTGCGGCAGCGGAGCGTTTGCCTGCGGGGTGATGAACAACATAATGAATCGTCTTGACCCGAACAAGGAATGGACACAAACGGAACGTTACCGCCAAAAATTAAACATTCTGCAACAGGTGATTTATGGTGTCGATATTCAGCCGATGGCGGTGCAGATTACTGCCCTTCGGCTCTTTCTGTCGCTCATTCAGGATATTGTTCCTGACAAGAAGAAAGATAATTACGGCATTGAACCACTACCGAATCTGGAAACGAAATTGGTTTGTGCCAATACGCTTATCGGCTTGCAGCACGAGACGACCGGACAGCGGCGTTTGGCATTACCGCAGCAAATTCAAAGTACGATAGAAACGTTGCGGGAGACCCGCAATCAGCATTTGATTGCAAGCAATTTGCAGGAAAAAGAACGGATGAGGCGATACGATGAATCGCTGCGGAAAATGTTAGGACAGACATTGGAAAGCGAGGGCTGGTCTCAC
>JAITQJ010000385.1 GCA_031288955.1 Planctomycetaceae bacterium
TTCATTTTGACTGATTTTATGCCTCTTGCTCAATGACCTCTTTCAGTTCTGCGTTTTCGATGATTTCCTTTTCGAGAAGACGAACAGTCAAACGCTCCAATATCTGCCGCTTCTCGTTAAGCAATGTCCGCGTCCTATCGAACAGATTGTCTAATATCGAACGAATTTCCTGGTCAATCTCTCTCGCCGTTGCTTCACTGTGTTGACGCTGCTGCGGAAAACCTTCGCCGAGAAAACTCGCCCGCGGATTATCCCGAAATGTTATCCGTCCCAGTCGGCTCATTCCAAAATCCATCACCATTCCCCGCGCAATGTCCGTCGCCCGTTCCAAGTCGTTTTGCGCACCAGTCGATACCGCGTCAAACTCCATCTCTTCGGCAATCGTTCCCGCAAGCAAGGTCTGTATCCGCGCTTCCAATTCCTTCTGCGTCATCAAGTACCGGTCGTCTTCCGGTCTTTGCAATGTATAACCCAATGCCGCCAAGCCGCGGGGAATTATCGAAACCTTATGTACCGGGTCGCTGTTGGGCGTAAAATAGGCTGCCAGAGCGTGACCACATTCGTGTACCGCTATCCGCCGCTTCTCATCCGGTCGAATAACACGCTGTTTCTTTTGCAAGCCCGTCGTTACCCGCTCCACTCCCTCGGTGAACTCCGCCATCGTTACGGAATTCTTGCCCCCCCGTGCTGCTAATAACGCCGCTTCATTGACCAATGCCGCCAAGTCCGCCCCAACAAAACCCGACGTTATCGACGCTATTTCTTTCAGGTTAATGTTTTTATCAAGTTTAATGTTTTTGATATGCACTTTCAAAATAGCTTCCCGACCAGCCAAATCAGGGCGGTCAACCAACACTTGCCGGTCAAATCGACCGGGACGCATTAAAGCGGAGTCAAGAATTTCCGGTCGGTTCGTTGCCGCCATCACAATGATTCCTGAATTCGTGCCGAATCCGTCCATCTCGACAAGCAAAGCGTTAAGCGTTTGTTCCCGTTCGTCGTGTCCGCCGACTGAACCCGCTCCCCGTGCTTTGCCTAGAGCATCGAGTTCGTCGATAAAAATGATGCACGGATTCCGCCGCTTCGCCTGGTCAAACAAATCCCTGACCCGCGCCGCACCGACACCAACGTACAACTCGACGAAGTCCGAACCGGACAAGGAATAAAACGGCACACCGGCTTCACCGGCAACGGCTTTGGCGAGTAACGTTTTGCCGGTACCCGGAGGACCGACGAGCAGCACACCTCTTGGAATACGTCCGCCGAGTGCCTGAAACTTTTGCGGCATTTTCAGGAAGTCCACGATTTCCTTTAATTCATCAACGGATTCCTCGACACCGGCAACATCGTTGAACGTAATGTTAATATCTTCCTGCGTTATCAATCGTCCCCGGCTTCTATTAAACGCCATTGCCCCGCCGCCGATGCCGCGTATCATAAAGAATGTTATTGCCATAAAGCCGATAAACATCAGCAGCCAGATGCCGTTTTCCTGCCAAAACGATGGAGAGCCGACACTGCGGAAAGAAAAGCCGCTCTGCTGCAAACGGCGGAGGATAATTTCGTCGGCATTGGCAAAGCCCCGCCGTCCGCAGGTTATCGGGTATCTTGCGATAGGCTTTTCGGGAACGACCTCTTTGCCGTCATTGCTGCCGTCTTTTCTCACTTGTGACAAAACTTGCCGGGTTGCGGTTGCATAGATTTCATATTCACCGACGGTGATACCGGCTAGGTTTGAGTATCGGACACTTCGGATAGTTTTGCCGGCGGATTCTGTGATGATAATATGCGGGTCGAAATTTTCCGCCGTTGCCGGTCCTTGCTCGACGAGTTCCATAAACTTGTCGAAGGGCAGGTCGCTGCCGGTTTGTCCGGCGTTAAACATTGACATCAACAGCATTGCGGACGCAACAACGAGAACGACAAAAGCGACGTTGGACGTGATACCGTCTTGCGGCAGTTTAGGGATTTTTGTTTTTTTCGGAGCGTTGCGGGACGCAGAATTCGGGTCATCTGCTGCCGGTGCCTTTTCACTTTTTTCGGGAACGCTGGAATCGTCTTCAATCGACAATTCAGGTTCTTCATTTTCAGATTCGTTCTTTTTTCTATCGAGAAGGATTTGAATATCCTTTTGAAAATCGCTCGGTTCGTCGTTCGTTTCTTGTTTAACTGATTCGTTATCGTTCATTGGAAAACACGTGACAATTTTACGGACATTTCATTTTAACACACTTCGGCGAATTTTCAAAGGCGATACTCTTGAAAAAGAGATATTCTTTGTTAAACTGTATTGTATGATAGTGAAATGTATATCATTCCTAATTGTAATACCGTTATTTGCCGGTACGCTTGCGGCACAGGAAGCAGAACAATGGTGCCGGTTTCGCGGTCCCAACGGTCAGGGAACCGCAGCGGCAGTTGGTCTGCCCGTTAAATGGTCGGAAACCGAAAATATCGCCTGGAAAACCGCCATCCCCGGTACCGGCTGGTCGTCGCCGATTGTTTGGAATGACCGCATATTTTTGACTTCAACTACCAGCGAAGGGAAGGAATGTCACGTATTCGCCCTTGACCGAAAAACCGGAAAGATTCTCTGGGACAAAATTATCTTTACTCAAGTACCGGAACAAAAGCATCCCCGCAATTCTTACGCAACCCCGACTCCTGTTACGGACGGTAAACTCGTGTACGTTGTTTTTGCTGCCGGCGGTTTTGCCGCCCTTGATTTCGACGGCAATACCGTTTGGACGAAAAACATACATTATTATTCGCATCACGGACTCGCTACTTCACCGATATTGTACAAAAATCTGTTGATATTTGCCGTCAATCCGAGCAGCCGCGAAGAACCTGTACGGCTCGGCTGGCAACTCCCTTGGGACAAATCGTATCTGTTAGCGTTAGACAAAACAACCGGCGAGGAACGCTGGCGGGGAAAACGGGGAATGTCGCGCATCGGTCATTCGACACCGGTCATCATCAACGTTAACGGAAAAGACCAGATGCTTTCGCCTGCCGGTGATGTTGTGCAGAGTTTCAATCCAGACAACGGCGAACTGATTTGGACGGTGCAGAGCAGCGGTGAACCGGCGGTACCGACGGCGGCGTTCGGCGGCGGTTTGGTGTTTATGGCAAATATGCCCAGCGATGCGATTCGGGGTATCAAGCCGGACGGCAAGGGCGATTGTACGGCGACACATATTGCTTGGGAACAGAAGCGGAACGTGCCGACAATGGCATCGTTTTTGTATGTTAAACCGTGCCTCTATACCGCGTGTGATAACGGCAGTTTTTCGGCTTATGATGCGGCGACGGGCGAATTTTTATGGCAGAAGCGGCTTGGCAGTCCGTTGAATTCATCACCGGTTTATGCCGACGGCAAAATTTATGTTACAGCGGAGTCGGGAGCGGTAACGGTACTGAAGCCGAACGCCGATGTAAAGAAGACGGCGGAAGTCTTGGCAACGAACGAAATCGGCGAACAGTACGTTTTAGCAACGCCGGCGGTAACAGGTAATCAACTCCTTCTCCGTACCGAAACCGAACTCTGGTGTATTGGAAAGTAATGCGGTACTGCCGCTGGCGGGGCTATCGACAAGACAAATGGAATCGGGTATAATTACGGCTTGTTTTTCATTTTTTGCCTTATCGTTAGACTATGCGGCATTTCATTACCATCAATGATGTCAGGACTGCGGAACTGCAACGGATTCTCGAATTAGCCGAAGCAATGAAACGCGACCTGAAAAGCGGAAAGCGTCCGCTGCATCTCGCTGGAAAAATGCTCGGAATGGTTTTTGAAAAGCCGTCGCTGCGGACGCGCGTCAGTTTTCAAACCGGTATGTTCCAACTCGGCGGAAGTGCAATGTTTCTCAGCAACGAAATCGGTTTCGGCAAACGGGAATCGGTCAAAGATATTTCCGAAGTGTTGAGTTCGATGGTTGATGCAATAATGTTCCGGGCGATGAAACACCAGAGCGTTTTAGATGTTGCAAAATACAGCCGTTGTCCGGTTGTTAACGGTTTGACTGACCTGTCTCATCCCTGTCAGGCACTGGCGGATGTGATGACGGTATATGAAGTGTTCGGGCAACTGCAAGGTGTAAAAATTGCCTGGGTCGGCGACGCAAACAACGTCGCTGCCAGTTTGTTGCAGACGGCGGCGAAATTAGGCATCAAGATGTCCATAGCGGCACCGGCGAAGTTTCAGTTTGAAGCGTCGGCAGTAAAAACGCTGCTTACCGAAAAACCGTTTTCCGGTTTTGACCTGGAATTGACGGACAATCCGCATCAGGCGGTTCAGGATGCTCACGCTGTTTTCACCGATGTTTGGGTTAGTATGGGGCAGGAGTCAGAAGAAGAGGAGCGAAAAAAGATTTTTGCTCCGTATCAGGTGAATACGGCGTTGATGCGTCAGGCTCGAAAGGACGCTATTTTTCTTCATTGTCTTCCGGCGCGGCGCGGCTTGGAGGTAACAGACGAGGTTATTGATTCGCCGCAGAGCAAAGTGATTCAGGAAGCCGAAAACCGCTTGCACGCCCAAAAAGGATTGCTTGTCTGGCTTCTCAATGAAGCCAACGGGTAAAGATACAAAGCAGCGGCATCAAAGACCGGCAGCACTAATCGGCTCTGATTGATTGCCGAACGAGTCAACGGCTCGAACGCTGATTTGGTACGGCAGAGCAGCCGGCAAATCCTTAAACTTCACCGTCAGTGTCTTCGGCATATCGCTGTTGAGATAGAACTGCGAAAACGTCCGGTTCGATGCCGCAGTCTTACCGTCCTTCACAACTTCAACGAGGTAATTATGTACAACCTCATTATCCGCTGCCTGCGGAAATGTTACCGCAACTTCTTTTTCGCCGGTTCTTTTTACGGCAATTTTCGCATCCTCCGCAAATGCCGGCGCAGGCAGACCGTTACGGTTTTTGTAATGGAATTGACTGCCGTCGTGCGGGGCGGCAAGTGTCCAGTTCGGCAGTATCTTTTCGTTACGGCAAGTATCCCAACGCTCAATATCAACGCTTCCGCTGTCTAATACGGTTAAAATAAGTCCTTCGGTAACTTTTTCGTTGTTTTCAGGATGAATGCCGATGGTCAACTTTTCGTACTCTTCGACTCCGCTGTACGTTGTCGAACCATCATTGATTGCCGTAAATTTGTCCTGATGAATCGACCGCGGGTCGCCCACCGGCAAATGCGAATGTCCTGAAAAAACGACCGCCTGCGGATACTGATTTAATATGCCCTTGAATTTTTCTATTCCCCAGCGTACCGAACCATAACAGGTGTCCTTCGGCGGAACGTGGATAAAAACGAACACCGGTTTACCGGCATATTTCGCCGCTGCATCGGCAAGTTTTTCCTTCAAAAACAGTTGCGACTCTTCGGTGTAACTATTCGGATTTTTCCAATTATTGTCATTCATACTGACCGTGATGAACGGATAGCCTTTGATTTCGATATACTGGTGAATCGGCTGCTTTAATTTTTCGGAAAATAAAGGAATTGCCTTCCCGCCGGAACCGGTATCGTGATTGCCGAGCAGGAAGTAAGGACGGATACCTTCAGGAACGAGCGTTTTGTCAGCGAACATTGCCGCAACCCGGTCAAACTCTTCCGGTTTAGCACTTTGGGTGAGGTCGCCGACAACGAAAACCGCATCAACCGTTGGAGTTTTGCTCAACAGATTTTTCAACGCTCTGGGAACTTTTACTTTTGCCCATTCGCCTACCTTATTTTCGATATGAATGTCCGAAATGACGGCAAAGCGGGGCAAGTCCGCCGCCGGCAACGCGCCGGTTAAAACGGCAAAAATAACAAGGATTGTGTGAATGTGTTTCATTTTTTATGTTATAGCCGAAAGCGTTTCAGTCTTTACTTCTTTTACCCGATAGACTTCGTTAAATGGCGTTGCATCAACACTGCGGCGAAGCAGCAGATAAATTGCCGTACTGCTCGTCCAGAACCACGAAAAACAATAGACAAGCGGAATTTCCAAAACAACGCCGCGCCACAAACAGCCCGGTCCATCGTACACCGGATACCCGCAAATGTCAAACGTCAAAAAAGAAACGGCTGATGTAAAAATCCAGACAATACCATAACCAATGCAGCCGAGAACCGCACAATAAAGCCAGTAAAAAACGTAATGCAGCGGACGCTGATACAGATACGAAAACATTCGGCTAATCGCATCGTAACCGTCTGCTCCTTCAACGCAAACGGCGGCAAACATCAGCATCCAGCCGAAAACTAAACCGACTGCCAACACGGCAGCAAAAAAAGCAAAGAGCATTGGAACCGGCAAAAACAGAGCAACGCCAGTATTAACGTACGTCAGCCAAACGGCAATTTTTACCGGCAATAAACAGCAGAGAATCCCGATGATGAGGATAACAACGGAACTGATTAAACCGAGTCCGCGCTGCCGTAAAAAACGGAACTGATTGCCCAGTGATTCGCTTTCATCGTTTGTCAAACGGACGGCAGCCGTTCGGACAATCATTGACCCGAAAAGTATCCAGACGAGATAAACTGCCGTCCAGGCGGCAATCCGGCAGACGGTGCAGCAGTCCGCAGCAACGGTCATATACGGTATTTTAATGCCGCCGATTTTGTATTCGCCAAAAGATACCGATTCTCCGAGGATAGCCAGGACGATGACCGTCAGCAGGCAGCCGCAAAATGCAGGCAGCATTGTCCGCAGACCGAGCGAGATATTGAACACACGCAGCAACAGAACGACGGGGATCAACTCCTGCCAATCAATTCTCCGTATCGTACCTTCGCCAATATCGTGCATCGTTTCCGTTGTCATAACCGTTTTTTGCTGAAATAGTTTAGCGATAGTCTAACATATGCCGCGCAAGCAAGCCGTATTATACTGTTTTCCGTTTGAAAATGTACCCCCTGTTGCCGAATCTTCAGAGCCGCAATCTTGCGTTAGCGTTTCTGAAATATCCTCGTTTTTTGTTTGACAAGGCGTTTTGTGAAGTGTACAATGCGATTGTCTTATTAGGATAAAACGATGAGTGCTGAAGAGCAGTTAACTTACGAAAACATTTTGCGGTTGATTAAGGAGCAAGCAATTGAAAGCCGGCGGGAACGTACCGAACGTGAAGCCGCTGAAGACCGATGCCGCCTCGAACGTGAAGCCGCCGAGGACAAACGCCGCCAAGAAGAGGACAAACGCCGCCAAGAAGAGGACAAACGCCGTCTTGAGCGCGAAGCCGCCGACGAGAAACGCTGGGTGGAAGCCGAAAAACAGCGTCTTGAACGTGAAGCCGCTGACGAAAAACGGCGGCAGGAAGATGAAAAACGCTGGGCGGAAGCCGAAAAACAGCGGAAAGAGTTAAATCAGCAAATCGGCGGTATCGGCAAAAGTATGGGACAACACGCCGAAGATTTCTTTTACAAAAGATTGGCACGTACTCTGTCGCTCGGCGGTATGACGTTTGAAAAAAGTACACGCAATTTGAAACCTTCGCGGGGGAACGTACAAGATGAGTTCGACTTTGTGCTGCACAATGGCATTGGGGTTGTCGTCGGCGAAGTAAAGTACAAGTTTCGCCGCGTTGACCTAAAAAAGTTGATAAAACGTAAAGTGCGTAACTTTCGTATTCTGTGTCCCGAATACAGCGATAAGCAGATTTTCCTCGCGATTGCCAGCTTTTCGTTCGAGGACGGAGTCATTGCCGAAGCCCGCAAGTTAGGTATTGCTGTACTGCAAAAAGACGGTAAAAACGTCGAGTACGACGACAACGATATGAAAGCGTTTTAGTACAAAAATCGGTTTTTTGATTTTTTTATCGCAATCTTACGATTGCGGCTCTGAAGTGCGGTTTATTTTCCCATTACCTTTTTGTAAAAACGTGCATATTGAGCGGCACTTTTATCCCAAGACCAGTTTTGCCTCATTCCATTTGCTATCAACTGTTCCCAGAGCGGACGCTGATTCCAATACACCGTCAACGCCCGCCATATTGTTGTGTTCAGGTCATAGAGCGAGTCGTCGGCAAACGAAAAACCCGTCGCCGTTTTGTTCTCCGCCGTCTCGTCTGTTAAATTCACCACCGTATCCGCCAAACCGCCGGTGTCGTGGACTATCGGCACCGTCCCGTAAATCTGACTGTACATCTGATTCAAACCGCACGGTTCGTAACGGCTCGGCATCAGGAACGCATCCGCTCCCGCCTCAATCAAATGTGCGTTTTCTTCCGAAAACTCCGATTTTACCGCGGCATTGTCAGGATACCGTTCTGCGATACGCTGCAACTTTGCCTCGATATTCGGGTCGCCTTTGCCGAGCAGTACAAACTGGACACCGTGATTCTCAACCCAGGTCGGTATCGCTTCGGCAATCAAATCAATACCTTTCTGGTACGCAAAGCGGCTGACAAGCCCGAAAAGCGGTGTTTCCGGTCGTTTCGGCAAACCGAACGCCGCTTGTAAATCCGCTTTACACACCGGTTTTTTGACGAAAACATTGTCTTCGTTATATTTTGTAACAAGATATTTGTCCGTTTCAGGATTCCACTGTTCGCTGCAAACACCGTTGAGAATACCCCGAAGCATCGGTGAACGGTATTGCAGCACCGATTCCATACCGCAGCCGAAGCCGGGCGATTGAATTTCCAATGCGTACCGGGGACTGACCGTTGTAATGCCGTCGGCAAACATCACGCCTGCTTTCATCAAATTGAGTTTGCCGTAAAACTCCAATTCATTGAACGTAAAATGCTCCCAGCCGATTCCCGTCAAAAGCATATCCCAGTGCCAGAATATCCCCTGATAAGCCAGATTATGAATTGTATGAATCGTTGCTATTTTTTTGTAATACGGCTGTTGCTTGTAGAGTATCGACTGATATGCCGGTATCAATCCCGTCTGCCAATCGTTGCTATGAATGATATTCGGCTGCAATGACATTACACTGACGGCTTCCATCACGGCGCGGCAGAAGAAAATAAAGCGTTCACAGTTGTCGGCATAATCCGTTCCGCCTTCAGTATAAAGTTCATCGCGGTCAAAATACTTGTCTTGCTGAATAAAATAAACCGGCACATCGCTTTTCGGCAGAACACTTTTCCAAAGAGCGGCATCAACCATTTTATCGCCGACCGGCACGGAAAAATGGTCGCTTAAATCTTCGAGTTTGATGCCGTCTTTGCCGTTATGATGATTTTTAACGTATTGAAAGACACTGCGGTACGCCGGAATGATGACGGACACATCGTGTCCGAGTCTTCTTAACGCCTTCGGCAGGGACGCACTGACATCGGCAAGTCCGCCGGTTTGAGCAAACGGCGCAACCTCGCTGCTGACGAATAAAATTTTCATCGCTCGTATCCCCTTCGGTCACAACTTTATCCTATTCTAACACACAAACCGTGCATTGGCGATAAAATTCACAAAAATTGAGCGATTTTACGCTTATCCATTCGTCAGCGTTGCACTTGTTAGAATCACGCTTGGTATTTTATTGAAGAGTTGTTCCCGCAATATAGGACCAATGTCTATTGGAACGGCATTGAGCGACACCCGCGGTCTGCCCCGCGAGGTAAACTGCCTGTCCAGGTAATAGACCGACTCCGCTTCCAGCGACTGCTGCATCCAAACGTCAACCTCCGCTGCCAAAGCGGCGATTTTGTCCCGCGCCGACTTCAGTTCCGTGCGTTCATTCATATCCTCTGTCTTTTCTATAATATGCCGCAGAGTTTCCTGCAACTTCCGCATCGAACCGGACAGCGGATTCGCAACAATGTGCGTCTCCTTAATCCGTCCGTTGCTGCCCGGTCTTTCGTCGAGATAATCCTGCAAACTCAAAAAGAACGTCTCCGCTGCGTAAAAACATTCGTCAACTGCCTGCTGCGCTGCCGTCCGGTTTTCACTGTCAATTTTCGTTCCCTGCAAAAGTCCTTTCTGCGTTCGGGAATTGTATAACCGGTTCAAATTGTATTCCGCCTGATACTGTGTAACGGAAATTCCAAGATGCTCTGCTGCCGCCTGTTCCACCGTATGCGCTTCGTCCAGCACCAAATACCGGTACAGAGGCAGAATACTTCCGCCGCCGGCTTTCAAGGCTAAATCACTGAACAGGACAGCGTGATTGACGACGAGAATCTGCGCGTTGGCAATGCGCCGACGGGCAATGCCGTAAAAGCAATCGTTGTTATGCGGACATTTTTTGCCCAAACAGTTGCCGGTTTCACAGCAGATTTCGTTCCAGATTTCCCAATCGGGTTCAGGATTAAGACTCGATTTACTGCCGTCGGAATCTGTTTTACTCCAAGCGGTAATCCGCTGCATTTCACGCTTCTTACGGTCTTCAAAAAGATTCGCCATCTTTTCGCCGGCACTTTTCAAGCGGCGGAAACACAGATAGTTACTGCGTCCTTTGACGAGAACGGCAGTAAACTCAAACGGCAGCACCGAGCGTAAAAACGGTATATCTTTGTCGATAAGTTGTTCCTGTAAACTAATCGTGTGCGTTGAAATAACGGCGCGGGGCGGTGTATCGTCTCCGCTGCAATGAATATCTTCGCCTGCCGTTTGCAGAATGGCGGGAATCAGATACGCAAAACTCTTACCGACTCCCGTACCGGCTTCGACGGCAAGATGATGCTCTTTGCGGAACGCCTCCCAAACAGCGTTGGACATATCAAGTTGTTCCTGGCGCAGTTCATAACGTTCCAGCCGCCGGGCAATCGAACCGTCAGTGCCGAGAATATCGTGCGGAGTCATCATTTCTTAACTGAAACAGAATATCTTATTTTATTCCCCAAAAGTTTTCCGCATTATTGGGTATTGCTGCCGGCTTGATGGGCTGAACGGCTTGAGCATCGGTGTACAACAAAACTTCCTGCCCCTTTGCCAAAGCGAGTTCGTAATACTGCGGCTTCACCTCCCGAACGGCAACCGATGAATCTGATACCTGAACCTTGTCTGTAAAATCCAATTTGACAACACAAGGCTCGCCCGCCAGACTTTTAATACGAACCCATTGCGTCTTGCCGCCCTTGCGAACCGCTGTAACTAAAAACGCTCCCTCTGCCCGCAAATCACGAAACACCGCATCCTGCCACTCCGCCGGAACTGCCGGAAATATCCGTATCACACCGCCCCAACTTTGCAAAAGCATCTCTTGAAGCGACTCCGCAGCAACAAGAGAACATTCTATCACTGACCAGCCTTCAATGTATTGCGTGTTCGGCATTACCGAAATCTTCGTGTTATGATGCGTCTTCAAACAACGCAGCGCATTTTCTCCGTCCCCTAAATAAGAATACATTGCCGATGCCGCCGCAAGAGACCAGCCGTTAAGTCCCTTCGCATTGTCAACCGTTAGCCAATGCTGTACCGACTTTTCCACGAGTTCCCGATTTTCCGGCTGCTCAAAAGACAAAGTATGCAAAGGATATATCATCAGGATATGCGACCAATGCCGGTGCGAACGTTCAAAGGACATCGTCTTTCCGATACGAAAACCGTTGGCATCCTGCGGATAGGCGGTGAGGTCTTTCAAAACCCGTTCCCAGTCGGCACTCATCGGGTCGTTGAATTGATACCGGCTATTCAAATACAGCAGCGTTTCGCAAGCCCAGCGCAGCAGCGACAGATTGTAATTGTTATCCTCATCGTTTCCGTACTCCGGCGAGTGCATTTTCGGCAGATGCAGTTTACCGTCTTCGCCTTTTTGTAACAATTTCAAATACAGGTTGACCGACTGTTTGAGCAGCGGATAAAAGGCGTGTTTCTTTTGGTCGGTAATAAGTGTATCGTCCATCGAAAAGCGGTATTGCTGCCAATAGAGATGCAAAGCCCAGGTGAAGTCGCCCGGATTGAGATATTGGTCAGGAGCCAGCATCCCGTTGCCGCGCAAGCCTTCGTAATCTGTCGAGTGGGAAACTGTTGCACAGTCATCGAATTGGTAAATATCTTTAGCGTTCCTGACGAAATTGTCCCGCTTCGCATCAATGAATCGGGTAAAAGACTCGCCGAGTTCCAAGCGGTTCGCTGTATAGACCGGCGAATACGCAATCTGAATGTTCAGGTTCCACCAAATCCGCGGCCAGCCTGTTTGCTGATACCAGGGACCGAGCAAATCAATGACCATCCGGTCTTGCCGCGTGGCACTTGCCAACTTGTACATTTGATTCCAGTAAAAGCCTTCGATTTGCGAATCGGGTACGGAAACAAAACTTGCCGGATAATAGGCGTGCCACCAATTTCGATGCGTCTTTTCCAATGTTTCGGAGGTTATTGCGGCAGTTTGTTTGACGCTTGCCAATGCTTCCTGTTTTGATGTATTTGCCGGAAAAGAGTCGGCAACGGTGAGGATGAGCCGCTTTTTATCGGCTGTCCAGGCGGTTGTGAATGAACCGCCGCCCAGCCGTTTCTGTTCGCAAAAGTGAATGGAGGCGGAGCCGGCGTGATTCAGCGCAGCGGTTGCCGGCTCTTCGCCGGATTCGGCTGGCGGATTGGGAACGACCTGTATTTTTTTCATAATGTCGCGGTACACGGCGGCTTCTTTGGGTTCCCAGTGAAAGGCGATGTTTTGTTCTTCGCCGGTCATCTGATAATCAACGATAAGAGCAATTTCGTCAGTGTGAACGAAAGCGCGGAAGCGGACAGTTCCTTTATCGGTAATGATTTCGCCGCGGACTTCGGCGTTCCAAAGGTCGGTGCGCAGCGTGCCGGATTGGATTTGACCGTTTGTTTTGAGAAGGATTCCGCCGAGCGGCAGCCGGGCGTTGTCCCGCCGGTGGTCGGTTATATCGGAGCGTCCGATTTCAAAACGGATTTGGTTGTTTCCGTCCTGAAAGATAGTTGCACCGAGCAATCCGTTTCCGAGAAAAGCACCGTGGTTAAACTTTTGCGGCATTTTAACCCAAACGGGGTCTTGTTTTGCCAAAAAGGTTTGCC
>JAITQJ010000401.1 GCA_031288955.1 Planctomycetaceae bacterium
CCCCCACCCCCGTTTGCCTATTTTATTCATTTTAACATTCACCACGGCAATTTTCACCACTGCGTATTTTACCTGCCGCTGGTACGAAATATCTTTGTGTGCTGCTCTATTTTTCCTAACTCATTTGGCAGGCTGTACTTGAATACCTTGTTCTTTCAAAATCTTTAGAGATTCTGTGTGTCCCTGTTCAGCGGCTTTACGGTACCACTTCACCGCTTCCGCTTCGTCTTGTGTAACACCTTCGCCTGAATTGTAACATTCGCCAAGTCTCCATTGTGCTTCTGCGTATCCCTGTTCGGCGGCTTTACGGAGCCATTTTACCGCTTCCGCATCGTCCTTGGTAACGCCGTTGCCGAAATAATAACAACAACCGAGCATCCATTGTCCGGGTGCGTGTCCCTGCTCGGCGGCTTTACGATACCATTTTACCGCTTCCGCACCGTCTTGGACAGCACCTCTGCCTCTGTCATAACACATACCGAGGTTGTATGCTGCGGTTGCTTCTCCCTGTTCGGCTGCTTTACGATACCACCTCGCCGCTTCCACGCCGTCCGGGGAAACGCCGTCGCCCGTCAAATAACACCCGCCGAGGTTGTTTTGTGCTTTTGCGTGTCCCTGGTCGGCTGCTTTTCGGAACCATTTCACCGCTTCCGTATAGTCTTTGGTAACGCCGTTGCCCCACAAATAACAATTACCGAGCAACAGTTGTCCTTCGGGAATCCCCGCTTCGGCTGCCGTTTTCCATACAGCAATTTTGGCTTTGGCATTTTTTTCGAGATATTTCTTGGCACCGGCAGTTTTATTGGCTGCCTCCAAATACTCCTTGTAATCTGCCTCTATTTGCGTCTTGATGCCGCCGCTTTGAGCAACACACGCGTTGCCGGATAAAAAACCGAAAACGAGAAGGCAAACGACGAACACGGCGAGCAGTTTGCTGTTTGCCGAAACAGAGGAAAAGCGATTGCGAATGTTGATTGTCATAATGGTTAAGGGAGCATTTTTTGCCCCTTGTCAGTGAGGTTAAGACAACAGACCGGAGTAAACTACATAACAGCCGGCTAAATCATCTGTAAATTATATCTTGCAGATAGACATTATACACTTTTACCCCTTTATTGCCGGTAATTTTTTTCTGTGCGCTGCGCACAAACAAAGAACATAGCCTGCTGTGTCCGTTGAAGTGAAGTTTTTACGCTTCGGAAAGGCATTGTGGACATCCGCCTTTTCCTGCGGACTTACCGTTACTCTCACCGCGAACGGCTCAATACAGTACGGAAAAAAGGATACCGCTAACTTTTTTGAGGTTCGTCCTATCAAGGTCAGTATCGTGTGCCGTTCCACCGCCGCTTCACATTCCAACTCCTCTTGCCAGACTGCCTCCTCAATGTCCGCTAATTCCAAGCGGTGTTCTGCGGCAAACCACAATGTCTTTACCAACAGATACGGCTTCGGCGGCAGTTTGACCGTACCGCCGCTCCATTTGACCGTGCGGTTTGCGTCGTCAAAAATCAAATCGACTTCCGCACATCGCCCCTGCGGCAGTAATTGCCGGACGATTACCCGCTCTTCGGCATAAAGTGCCGACAAACGCGCTAAACAAGAATCGATTTCCCGTTGGACTGCAAGGAGGCGGTCATCTATCCCCCCTTGCTCATCCAAATTATTTGTTCTATCCATTCTAACTCTACCGCAGCGTATCTATCTGTTACCAATACGAAAACGCCTTGCATTGCGTTTTGAGGAAGCGTCGCTCTTTGGAGAACCTTCGGTCTTGACTTCGGGAAAATCCCAGCCGCTGCGGAACTCCGGCTTCAGCAGTTTATTCACCGCCGCGTTGTCCGTCTGCATCGCACCGGCATTCCACGCTGCCGATGTTACTGAACTGCGGTGCATATTCGCCGCTATCAAAATCGCCTCCATATATTGAGCGGCATACTCAAATCGACATTCGCACTGTTCCGGCTTGCCCGCCTTAATCGCATCAAGCCATTGCTTGTGATGTCCCGCACTCTTCGCCGGATACGTCATCGCCGGCGGAGCAAAATCCTTATACTTCTCTTTCGGGAAAAGCGTATGATAACCGTAATGCACTTGCAGCGAACCCTCTTTACCAACAAACAGCACGCCCGCCTGTTGAGACGGGTCAATCAACTCCGCTGCAATGCCTTCGGGACGGCGGTTGCCGTCGTACCAATGAACCTTCAACGGACGTTTCGCAGCGGCTTTGCTTGCCGAACGGGGACTGACCGTAAATGTGACGTGCTGCTGGTCGCGGTTGTACAACGGACTCGGCGGAGTCGGACCGTCCACGTCAATTTTTGTCGGCGTTGCTAAATCCAGAGCTGTCCAAGCGAGGTCAATCGTATGCGGTCCCATACCAGTAATCCAACCGCTGCCGGAATGCCAGAAACCGTATTTGCTAAACGACAGCCAAGCGGCATTGAACGGACGAAACTGCGCCGGACCGAGCCATAAATCGTAATTCAACTCCGGCGGAACCGGTGTTTCACCGACGGGGTCGCTTTTCGGAACATAAGTTCCCTGACACCAGATATGCACTTCGCTGACTTCCCCGATAGCACCGGCACGCAGGAGTTCGATTCCCCGATAATAATGTGCCGTATTCCAGGAGCGGACTTGCGTACCGGTCTGCGTGCAGAGTTTTTTCGTTTCGGCAAATTTCGCCATTTGCCGGGTTTCCCAGACGGAATTGGCAAGCGGTTTTTCGCAATAGCAATGCAGAGCGAGATTCATTGCATTGCAGGCAATAATGCCATGTGTATGGTCGAGTGTAGCAACGAGAACAGCGTCAAGTTCTTTGGCGTGTTTGCTCAACAGGTCGCGGTAGTCGGCGTATCGGTGTTCGACCTGATACTTATCGCTTTGGGCTTTAAGCGTATTGGCATTAACATCGCAGAACGCATAGAGTTTTTCACTGTTGCCGGTTTCACCGACGAGTTCGCCGATGTTCGCTCCGCCTCTTCCGCCGATACCGATGCAGGCGATTTGTAATTTGCTGTTAGGACTTTTGTCCGCCAGCAGTGCCGGAGCGGGCATTGCAGCGGCAAGGGTACCGAATACGGCGGTATTGCGCAAAAACTGACGGCGGGATTGACGTTTCATTTCGTTAGTCATTGGTATTTCCGATGTTAGAGTATGCTGTTCGGGATTTATTCCACGTGATTGTACGGCAAAATTGCCGACAGGTCAAGTAAAACTCCGGCACACAAGCGGTGTGCGGTTGTTTGAGAGCATTTTATCACACCGAGCGCAAGCAAGCGCAAGTAAAATCGCAAGCAAAATTACTTGCGCTTTTTCTGGACATTTTGTTGTTTTATCGCAAACTTGTGTTCACGGCTCTGAACGATGCGGGCTAATCAATCTGTTTCTGTCCTTTGAGGAACTGATAGAAAAACTCGGCGTTCGAGTTGAACTTTTCCAGTTTCGATGTCAATGTTTCCATTGCGTCCACCGGACTGCGTGTTGACAACGTTCGCCGTATCAGTGTCGCTCCCCGCAGTATTTCTGCCGGAAACAATTTTTCCTCCCGCCGTGTACCGGACATACCAATATCCATCGCCGGATAAATACGCTGCTCTGCCAAACGCTTGTCAAGCACCAACTCCATATTCCCCGTTCCCTTGAACTCCTGAAATATCAGGTCGTCCATTCGGCTGCCCGTTTCTATCAATGCCGTCCCGACTATCGTCAACGAACCGCCGCCCTCAAAAGCCCTCGCTGTTGCAAATAACTTTTTCGGAATGTCCATCGCCTTCACGTCAACACCGCCGCTCATCGTTCTGCCCGTGTTGCCTACCCATTTGTTAAACGCCCGCGCTAAACGGGTTATCGAATCTAACAATAAGAACACATCCTGACCGGCTTCGGCAAGACGGCGGCAGCGTTCTAAAACTAATTGCGATAAACGGACGTGTGACTCAATTTCCCGGTCAAGACTGCTGGCAACAACTTCTGCACCGGGAACTTCACGGCGGAATTCCGTTACTTCTTCGGGACGCTCATCAACGAGCAGAATGATGACTTTTACGTCGGGATGATTTTTCAGAACTGCCTGACTGATATGATGGAGCAAAATCGTTTTGCCGCTCCGCGGCGGAGCAACGATTAACGAACGCTGCCCTTTCCCTAGCGGCGTTAGAATGTCCATCACCCGCGTTGTCAGCGGCAGCGGACCGGTTTCGAGCCGCAGCCACTCTTCAGGATTAATGGGTGTCCGGTCATCGAACGGTATGACGTTAATGTAATCGTCGGGGTCCATACCAGCAACGCTGATGGCATCACGAACACGCGGTCCCTGTGTTTTGGTACCGGGTTGAACGAGAGCAGTCAACGGCACACCTTCGCGGAAACCGTATCTTTCAATCATACTGCCCGGCACGAAGGGGTCGGTGATGATACGGGTGTAATCGTTGTTGGGGTCACGCAGAAAACCGTACCCATTGGGGTGCATCTCAAGAATACCGCTAACCTCGTAATACGTCGAGGGGTCGCCCGGTTCAATGTTGGGCGGATAATCGGCATTGCGCTTGCGGTACTTCGGATTGACGGAGACATCCCGCTGTTCGCCGGGAATACTCTGATTCATTGCCGGACGCGGCTTGCCGCCGCTGCCGTTACGAAATTTAGTCAACCGGCGGTTCTGGTTGCTGTTGCTGTTATTGCTGTTGTTTTGACGATTGGGATTGTAATTTCTTCTTTGCATAGAACGGCACCGTATTGGTGTAGAAAGAGTCCGCCGCACCCTGTTTTACCCATGAACTGATTGTACAGGGGGTTTGTTTGGGCGACAGTATCGAAATGTTAAAGGGGTTATGTTTTCCGAAGCCCCGCTGGGGGAAATCAGAGAAAACCGGATGTAAAATGAACATTGAGACAGACGAGAGCGTGAAAGAATCACTAACCCTCTGCAACCTAAATCCTTGGATACAGGAGACTGACATATAGAACGGTCTCCCGAACTGTTCCTAATTGTATCATAAATTATTTTTTATGTCAAGAGGGGGAATTTCGGGAAAATCGGGCATACACGAAATCGCAAGCAAAATTACCTGCAATCGGATATGGAGCATTGTCCAACAAACGGCATTTTAGTACAAATTAAGAGGATAGCCGGTTATTGTCTGCTCCCGTTGACCGCTATTTTGTACAATCCATTCGGACGGCAGCCATTATTTCCTGACGGTTGAAGGCTAATTGTTTCATTCGTACCGCACCGCTGTCATTCTTTTTGACACATTGTTGAAGACGTTCGATATACTGCGGTATTTCTTCGACGAGATTCCAATGAATCAATTTGAGCGTAAAAATTGCTCCCTTCAAACGGCTGCCCGCCAGTGCAGTTATCTCCTCGATAACGTCCAGCGTATAATTCGGCGCAACATTCAGGTCGGCAAAAACATAATCTGCCGCGGAAAACAGCGACCGTTTGACTTCCCGCACCCGTCGGCGGACGTGTGTAAAATTCGCTTGCTGCAATACCGTCTCGTGCATTTCACCGGGGTCAATGCCGAACACCTTGGCTCCGCGTGATAACAAAACCTGTGAACAGCCGCCCGGCGATGAACCAATGTCGATACAGACCGAATCCGCCCCGATGTTAAAGCCCGACCAGCGTAAACCTTCCTCGAACTTTAACCAAGCCCGCGAAACGGTACCGGCAGGCATTTGCAGCGGCACAACACCGCCGGCGTAATAATCCTGCTGCGGCGAATGATCTGTAATCCGATGTACACCGGCGATGAATTGTCCTGCATCAATTTCGAGAACGTCCAATATCGTTTCGCCCGGTACTGCCGGTTGTGCTGCGTCTGCTGCATTTTTTCCGAACAGTTTCGGCTGCGGACACGATTGAACGATAATCCGGTGCCGTTCGATTAAACCGGCAGTTAAACCGGGTTCATAGCCTTTTTCTCCCGGCGGAAACGGGTCGCGGCGAAAACAATGCACGCGGTTAATGAATAGATGCCGTCCGGCAATCAATTTCCAAAGAGCATCGGCAAGAGATTCGTTGTTTTCGGCATCAATTTTGCCGAACGATTCGGCACTGGTTCTTGCCAGAACGGATGCTGTTTGCAGTGTATCCGCACTGACATTCCCGCCGGTCTTAAACGAAACGAATCCGGGACGGGCAAAAGCGGCGTGCCAGTCAGGGAACAGCCGTTTAACTTCGTTCTTAAAGACATTCTCCGCACCGACCTGAAGCGTTGAAAAAAGGAACATTATTTTTCAGGGACGACAGTCTGCCTGCAATTTTGCTTATACTATACCTGTTAGCGGCACCTTTGGCAAATTCAGGGCAGACATTTGCGGATTATTGAATTTGCACAGATGTTGAAAAAAAAAAAAAAAAGCCGCAAACTTGCGTCTGCAATTTTTTTTTTAGATTTTTATGCCTTCCCCATTGACACGAATATTTTTTATATCATACTAAACATATCTGTTTTTTATTAAATTGGAGCAATAATGGAAAAGATTTACCAAAATGTGCTGTCCGTCATCGGACATACGCCGCTCGTGCGGATTAACTCCCTGAATCAGGGACACGCCGAAGTGCTGGCGAAACTCGAATCGTTCAATCCGGCAAGCAGCGTCAAAGACCGAACGGCGTTAGCGATGATTGAACGAGCCGAACGGGACGGCAAACTTACGCCCGATTCGGTCATCATCGAACCGACCAGCGGCAACACCGGCATCGGGTTGGCGTTGGTGGCGGCAGTCAAAGGTTACCGCCTTATCCTGACAATGCCGGAAACGATGAGTCTCGAACGGCGAAAAACAATACAGGCTTTCGGGGCGGAACTCCTGCTCACGGACGGTTCCAAGGGGATGCCCGGTGCCGTTGAAAAAGCCGTTTCGCTGGCAGCACATATGCCGAATGCGTTTTTACCGCATCAGTTTGATAATCCGGCAAACCCGGAATATCACCGCTTAACAACCGCCGAAGAAATCTGGGCGGACACCGGCGGCAACATTGACGTTTTCGTCTCCGGTGTCGGTACGGGCGGAACAATAACCGGTGTCGGCGAAGTGTTAAAAGAGCGGAATCCCGATGTGCATATCGTTGCCGTTGAACCGGCGGAGTCACCGGTATTGTCGGGCGGTGCGCCGGGGATACACCGGATTCAAGGCATCGGGGCGGGCTTTGTACCGTCAGTCTTAAACCGGAGCATTATTGATGAAATCATTACGGTTATGTCGGAAGAAGCAGCGTCAACGGCACGGGCAGCGGCAGCGAAAGAAGGCTTATTAGTCGGAATATCATCTGGAGCGGCGTTGAATGCGGCATTACTCTTGAGCAAACGTCCGTCGTTGGCAGGCAAACGCATTGTAACGATATTGCCGGACACCGGAGAACGCTACCTTTCCGGCTGGCTGTTTAATTCGTAAATCCCGTCTTACCGCCCCGGTACGGGCGCGTAGGGAGTTACCGGCATTGGTGCCGCATACGGCGAACTCCCCGCAGACATTTGGATTTGCCGTATGGCATTTTGAACTACCGTTGACTTTACATTCAGCGGTATCACGTGTATCTTCCGCCCCGGTTCCTCTACCACACGGCGGTCGATGTCCTCCGCATACTCCCGCAACTCCGTTACCAGCGGCTCCGGCGCAATTATCTCCAGCGAATTCGTCAGATTATCGACAATAATACGCGGATACTGACCGCCCGGCAAACGAGTCATTAACATCTTTTGCTGATACACATTCAACACCTGATAATAAACCCGCAAAGCCTGTGTGTTCTTTATCGGCACCTTCACCGGACGGCGCACCATCCGCTCGCCGGGCAATTCTGAAACGTCCAGCAGCGTTAATAACTTCGCTACCTCCAACCGCTCCCGCTTCGGTCCGCGGACATATATCGTGTTCGACGTGATGTCCTCCCGTATCGTTAGAGGCGACGATGTCCCATAACCGTATCCGCCGCCGTATCCGCCGCCGTATCCGTAGGCGGGTCTTGCCGGTGTCAAATGCTGCTGCAAAATAAAACGCAATTTCAGGGCAACCACGTCGGCACTGATATTGCGAACCGAGAATATCGTATAATCCCGCCCTTCAAAAACGATGCCGCTGTCTATCCGTTTGATAAGCGATTCCAGATAATTCAGTGCCGATGTATCTTGTGACGCAGCGGTGATGGAACCGTCTTCGTTCGTTATCAAATACACCTTCGCCGGAAGTTCCGGTTGTTGAACGTTTTGCGTCGGCGATGCGGCAGTTCCGATGTCCCGCTGCACTTCATCTTCGACCGAAAAAAGTCCGTCCGGTGTTTCATCTTCCTTAATAATCTGCAACTTGTTCGGCTGCGACAGTTTCCAAAGTTTTTCGACTTCCCGAAGCGTTTCCGGCGTACTGCCGCGAATCTGTAAAGTGCGTATCTTTGAGTCTGACGAACCGCTTGCAGAGAGCGGCTTGCCGCCGTCATTCGGCATTGACGGCGAAGTTGACGGCGATGTTGCCGGATTCGTTGCCGGCGGTGTTCCGCCGGGCAGAGAATCCGCCGGCAGTGCGGAGACCGGCTCTCCCATTTCCTGTAACTTTTTGCGGACGGTTTCCAACTGTTCCTTTGTTCCCAAGACGAAAATCATATTCGTATTCTGGTCAATTTCAACGCTTGGAGTTGCGGCGGCTGATTCGTCCTCAAAGAGCGTGTTGATGGCGCGGTACGCTATCACCGGGTCAACATTTTCCAATGCGAACACCGCCAAATCCCGGTTCGGCTGACGAAACTTTTCAAGCAAATCGGCAACCATTTTCTGAATCTCCGGCTTTGCCTGCACTGCCAACTGCTTGCTGTTCGCATCGTAGTAAATTTTTATATCAAGTCCCTGTTCGGCAATCATTGCTTGCAGCATTTGAAACGGTCCGTACGCAAAAATGTTTTTGAGCGAATAAATTTCCAATTTCACGTCGGCATCCGCTTTTTCCAGCGAGTCAAGGAACTGCCGAACCTTTGCCTGTTCGGTCTCTTTTCCCCGAACAACAAATTGGTTCGCTTTCGTTCCAAGGGCGATGCGGGCATTCGGAATCAACGTACTCAAAAGCGGATAAATTGTATAAATCGTCCCCTTGTTAAGCGTGTAAATCTGCGTATCGCCGGAAACCGCCGGACTTTCTTTCAGCATTTGTTCTAACAGCGAGCGGGCTTTCGTTTGTTCTGCCGGTTTTGCCCAAACGATAACCTGCCCCTGTTCTACGGTCGGGAGTATCAGCACTGCCGGTCCGAGAGCCTGCTGCAATAAATACTGCGTGTAAGGCATCCACGCCGCCGGTATTCCGCTTAAATCGTAAGCCGCCGGAAACGCTTCGGCATCGGCAGGACGCGGCGTATCAAAATCGGCAACGTTTTTGGCAATTTCCTTTTGAATGTCCGGCAGAGCATAAACCAGCAAATCGTCCGTTGCCAAGCGCGGGGTCAGCGTTGCCCGCCCTAAAAATGCCTGACGTAAAAACGCTGCCGCCTCGCCAAGCGGAACGTGCCGGAAATAATACGTCTTTACAACCGGTTCGGGAAACGCTTCGGCAACCGTTTTGAGCATTGAGGCGATTGAATCGTGGTCTGCCGGAGTTGCCCAGACAATCAATTCGTTCGGGTTTGTTACAAAAATGCCCGCTCCGGGAAACTGATACATCAATAATTGCCGTGCCGTTACAGCGTAATCTGATGCGGTTTTGTACAATTTCAGGTTTTGCGCCGACTCGGCACTCGGCGAAGTTTCCAATTTCGTCAATGCCTGTGAAACATTGTCCTGTTCCTTGACTGTTCCCCAAACGGCTATCGAAGACGGCTGCGCACCGGGAAAAATCAACGCTGCCGGTACAATCCGCTGTATCAGCGGTGATACCTTGAAACAACTGTTACGTTTTAAGTCATAAATTTGCAGTTTCGGCTCCATTCGTCTCGATTCGCTGCGGTACGATTCGATGAAAGAGGCAATTTTGAGGTGGTCGTCTTCTGTTGCCGCTACCGCAAGCGTGGCGCGTGTCCAATCCGGATGAAACGCCGCCGCCGGAGAATACGCTGAATGAAGTGTACGGAACAGATTATACTGCGGTTCAAACGTTAAATCGGGAAACGTGTATATCCGGGGCAATTTCTTAAACGAGTCCGGCAATTCTTTGTCCAACTCCTGAATTGTTTTTTCAATCGCTGCGTGTTCGAGCGGCGTTGCAACGGCAACAACAATGCGTGCCGCATCGCTGCGCGGCGCACCCGCCCAGGTTGGTACAACCGGCTTCGCCGCACCGGGGGTTAGAGGAACCGCCGGCTGCTTGTGCAAATCATTTAACCGAATCGGGTCAAACGAAATATCGGGATACATTGCCGAAAGCCATTCACGCGCTTCGGAAGCCGTAATGTATTGCACCGGATATGATTTTGCAACCGTTTGCTGTCCGTCCGGCAGCGGAACGCAGACATCTTTCACCAGTTTTTCGATAACGTCCAAGCGGTGTTTCGCCGCCCAAAGCAAAATCTGTTTTGCAGCACCGCCCGGCATTGCTGCCGCATCGGGATACACTTTTTGAAGCGTTGCGATAATCTGTTCACGGCTGTACGGCGAATTGTCCGGCAGCGTCAGCGTAAGCATTTCCTTCTTGCCGACACGCGAATGTTCGTTGACTTCCTTAACGATTGCCGCTATTTTTTTGTGGTCGTTTTCTCTTGCGTATGCCGTGAACTCTCTGAATTGAGCGTGATAGGCTGCCCGTGATTCACCGGCAAGTGCCGCCGGAACCGGTTTCACCGGTTGCCCCGGCGAATAAACGTACACCGCTTCAAAATAAGCACCCGGCGCAACACGCACAAGCAGCGTGTCAATGTCATAATAACTTAACTCGTTGAGCGAATAATGCTTTGCATATTGCCGGCTCGATTCCTGATTTTTGACAACTTCCGCAATCGCCGCCGCAACGTCCTTCTGTTTATCTGCCGGAACAAAAACGTGAGCCGACTGCGATTGGTCATCAACCCGATAATAACCGCCGCTCTTCTTCGCCGCTGCTGCGAAATAAGCATAATAACGCCGCTGGTTTCGTTGCTGGTACATTCCGGCATCAAGGCGGTAAAGCATTGCATCGGAAGTCATCGACTCCGCATCCGGCAGCAAACGATTAAGCAGCGACTCTACCGTCATCGGGTCGCTTTCGCCGATGGAGTACACCGCCAACTGTGCTTTATCTTTGTCCTCTGTTTTACGCAACTGCTCGAACATTTGCGCAATCTGCTGATGTTCCCGGCTTCGGGCTTTGACGATAAACTTCTCCGCTTTCGCATCGGCAAACACCTCTGCTTCAGGAAACAGCGTCTTAAACAACAGCGGTACGGATGCTGCCGTCAAGCCCTGCAACGGATACGCCGCAAATCTTTCGCTTAATTCCGAATCGGGGTCGCTCTGCTTGTTTGTCTGCTCAATAATTTCGGCAATTTTCGTGTGTTCTTCGGGAGAAGCCCAAACGAGAAGCCGCTTTGAGAGCGGTTCGGGCGTAATTTTCAAACCGCTGAAAACGTCCGCTATCACTTTTTGTACCGTTTTCAAATCCGTACCGGCAACGGGATACGCAAACATTTGCCGGTCATCAATGCTGCCTTGTGCCGCCAATGTTTTTGTAACATTTTCGATTTCGTCCGCCGTTCCCCAAACGATAATCCGGTTGCCCGCTGCGTCAGAAATGACCGACACATTGGGGTGCGAAAAACGCAGCAAAGACCGGGTTGTCGCTATATCGCTGACGGACATCGGAAAAACCTTGAACTGATTTGCCGGTGTGCTGCTTTCCTCTTTCTTTATCTGTTCTAAAATCTCGCCGACAATTTTTTGTTCCGCCGGCTTCGCCCAAATCGCAATCTGATTCGAGACGACCGTTGCTTCGGGGGGCGGCGCAATCTGTCCTTCAACTAATGGACGGCGGGCAACCGGAAACCCGTCGGGAACGACCGTAATGTCTCTTAAATGGACTGTCGCTCTGATAAAACCGATTAGTTTCGCCCTTTGAGTTTGCGTAACCGTATAAAGGCACAATATCGGCTCTTCCGGTGCCTGATACGTTGTTGCAATCGTCTTCAAGTTGTCGGCAATGATTTTTTGGTCTGCCGCTTTGGCAATCACCGTCAGTTGCTTTCCGTCAACGTCCGCCGTAATCGCTGCCGCCGGACAAATTTTAAGCAAACCGGGAACAAGAAGCGGCGGCAGTTTTTGCTCCAACGTATAAAAATGCACGACAGGGTCGTTTGCCGTTTGCGTTTCAGGGTCAATCATTTCGAGCAATTCGCCGATTTTCGCAATCTGCTTCGGATGTCCTTCGACAATCAGGGTGCTGCCGGAGTATGCCTGTGTAACGGTCGGAAAGAGCCGCGTGATAACCGAATGAATCGCTGTCGGTGTTAAACGGTGAAAAGGAAAATGTCCGTACTTTTTACCGCCCGCTTCCTGATTGCCGGTCTGTGATTTTAATGCTTCTTCAATAATTTTATGGTCGTACTCCGCACCCCAAACGAGAATCTGCTGCAACGAATCTTCAAATGATATCCGGGCTTTCGGGGCTAACCTTTGTAAATCGGCAACGAACATCACCGGTGTTACTTTAACACCGTTTGCCGCAACACCGTGCAAACCGGTATCCAGCGGATACGTCTTAAAATACATTTTATCCTTGTCTGTATCTTCCGCATCGAGTTGTTCAAGGAGTGTTTGCAGTGCCGGTTTTTGTGCAGGAAGAACCTGAATGACGATTTTCCCCGACTCCGTATCGGCAGACACATTCGGCTCCGTATAAATGTGTTTTAATACGGTCTGTGCTGTTGTAACAGAAATATGTTTCGGCACGAACACAACGTATTCCGGCGGTATCGGCGGTGCGGGCTTTGCGGGCGGTGCCGGTTTTTCCGGCGGATGCGGTGCCGGCGGATTCGGTATCCGTCCGATAACCTGTTGCAGCATACGCAGAGTCCCTGCGGTGTCGGAAATCATTAAAACGTTGCCCGGCAGCGGCGTGATAATGCAGAACGGTCCCTGAAACGGTACCATTGCTTGCACCACTTCTGCCTGATTACGGCGTTCCAGCGGAAATGTGGAAGAAACGTATTCAAACATTCCTTGCTGGGGCAGTGCTTCCGGCGCAACTTTCGGCAGATATTGCAGCGGAATTTTGCCTTTTTTCAAGTCGAAAAGCATTAACATTTTGTCGCTGCGGACGAGAGTAAAGCCTTTCGCTTGCAGAACGCCGTTGAGTTTATCGAGGGCTTCGGCGGGAGTGTAATCCTGCTGGTCGGCATAGTTAAACGTTCCCGGCGGCGGAACATCCATCACCAGTTGCAGACCGGCTTGTTCGGCGAACCATTGAATAACATCTGCCCAACTTTGCAGTTTGAAATTGATGCGGATAGTCTTTTCGGAAAAGACTTTGGGGAGCAGTGTTTTTTGGGCGGGCGTTAAAACGGCTTCGAGTTTCTTTTCATTTTCTTCGGCAATTTTATTCCAATCGCTTTCGGGGGCTTTGGCGAGAAGTTGCGACCGCTCGATGATGAGTTTCTGGATTTCTTCCTGCTGTCCGTCTGTCAAGGCGAGCCGGACGGCAACGGACGGATGCGCCAGTTTGGTCAGGGAGACAGACTTGCTCAAAGGGGCGGACGCAACGACATCCGCCTTCGTCTCCGCTTTGACCGGTTCCTCGGCAAAGACCTGACTGGTACAAACGAGGAGGAACAAAAACGTGAAAATCGTGAACATTTGCGTTATTCGGTTTGGGGCGAACGAGACCGCTTTAGTCCGTATCGGCACAATAGCCGTGAAACTTGGGCGGCGTTGATTATAGCGTAAAATTACCTAAATTACCAATTTTTGGGGCGGCAAAAACGCAGCAAACGGTAATTTGTGCCGATTCTAACACGGACAGCGCAAGCAAGCGCAGGTAAAAGCGCAAGCAAAACTGCTTGCGCTTTCTGAAAGAAAATTCGGAGAATTTTCTTGCTTCTGCCGAATTGGAATGTATATTACACCGCACGGCGTTAAACTTTACGCATTTAGCCCTAATTATCCGGTTTTGCTATCCTATTTAATTGGGTTTTCGTTATAGTTTCGCTTTTTCACATACCGATATAAAACAACAGGTACCGTTTTGTAAAATAACGGACGAGGAGATTTTCAAATGACACGTTTACTGTTCAGTATCATTGCCGCCGCAACTGCCGTTCTTTTTGCCGGTCAGAACGTTAATGCCGGTTTGTGCGGTGTCGGTGTTTGCGACCCGATTCCCCAATGCTGTGATTACGTTGACCATTGCGTTACCGTAATGAAAACGTGCAAAAAAGTTGTCTATGAAAAGCAACAGGTAACCGGCTATAAAACGGTCTTTGAAAAAATTCCGGTTGCAAAAAAAGTGACGTACTGCAAGTACGTTCCCGAAGTCCGTACGAAAGAAGTCCGTTACACCGTTTGCCGTCCGGTTTATGAAACCCGCACAAAGACCGTTTGCTATGAAATCTGCAAACCTGTGTATGAAAACCGCACAAAACAGGTTCCTTATACCGTTTGCAAGCCCGTTTACGAAGAACGGGTGCGGACCTGGACAGAGTGCAAACCGGTTTACGAAACACGTTCAAAACAAATACCTTATACCGTCTGCAAGCCGAGTTGGGAACTGCACAAACGGCAATACACCGTCAACAGAGCCGTTTCCGAAACCCGCATAAAGGAAATACCTTACACCGTTTGCAGAGCCGTACCGGAGCAGCGTGTCAAAACCTGGACGGAATATAAGCCGGTTTATGAAACACGTACGAAACAAGTACCTTATACCGTTTGCAAGCCGGATTGGGAACTGCGGGAAAAAACATATACGGTGTGCCGTCCGGTATCTGAAGTACAGACGACACAGGTTCCTTATACGGTTTGTGTTCCGCAGACGTATCAAAAGACTGTTCAGTACCGTTCGGGACATTGGACGAAACAAGCGTATCAGGTACCGGGACCGGTTGTTTACAAACGTGTTGCGGATTGCAGTCCCTGTGAACCAAATGCTTGTGATGACCCGTGTTCGCCTAATGCCTGCGCTCCGATAAAGTATAAACTTGTCAAAGAACAACTGCCGCCGACAATCTGTTACCGCAAGGTTTGGGTACCGGATGTCCGCGAAAAAACGGTCAACTGCGTCAAGTATATTCCTGAAAAACGCATCAAAACTGTACACTGCACGGTTCGCAAATTAGTACCGGAACAGCGGGTCTGCCATTACAAGGTCTGCAAGATGGTGCCGGAACAGCGGGTGAAAACCGTATGCTATCAGGTTTGCAAAACAGTTGCCGTTAAGAAGAGTTGCACATACACCGTTTGCAAATACGTACCGGAAAAAAGAATCAAGACGGTATCTTATCAGGTTTGCAGAATTGTACCGGAAGTAAAGACTTGCCACTACAAAGTCTGCAAAATGGTACCTGAACAGCGGGTCAAGACGGTAAGTTATCAGGTCTGCAAGATGGTACCGGTGCAGAAGAGTTGCAAGTACAAGGTTTGCAAAATGGTGCCGGAACAGCGGGTCAAGACGGTAAGTTATCAGGTTTGCCGGCTGACAACGGAAACACATAAAAAGACGGTACCGTATCAGGTTTGCCGAATGATACCGGAGGAAAAAGTCAAGCATTGCAGTTATACGGTACTCAAGCCGGTTACCTGTGAAAAGATTGTCCGCTGCTGCCGGATAGAAGCGAAGAAAGTGCCGTTCACCATTGAACGCAGCGTCCCGAAAGTTGTATCGTATCAGGTTCCGGTGCAGGTCTATAAGCCGAAACCGTGCCAGCCTGTTTGCGAGTAGCGGTTTTTTATCCGATGATTATCTATTCGTGTAACCGGGATACCCGTACCGCAGATGTTGCGGCGGATATGGTTATCCCGTTTTTGTACGATATTCCGCCGGAAAGCGGAATCATTAAACAACTTCAATCGCTGCCTGAACCGGCGGCGTTTGTTGTGCCGCTGCCTCTTCGGGCGGCGAAAAGTATCTTAACGCATTACGGAATTCCCTTCGGCAGCATTGTAGAACAATTACCGTCTGACGAGAAACAGACGGCAGTGCAAGAGACCGAAACGAGCGTTGAGACTCAATTTCCTCCGCGTTGGTATCCTGTCATTGACGATGACCGCTGTATCGGCTGTCTGGAATGTGTTAATTTCTGCATCTTCGGCGTGTATGCTATCGGTCAGAATGACAAGCCCGTTGTGGATAAGCCGGATGCGTGTAAAGACGGTTGTCCGGCGTGTGCGAGAGTTTGTCCCGGCAAGGCGATAATGTTTCCGTTATGCGAAGAGCGGCAAATCGCCGGTTATGATGATGCCGGCGAATCGGAGTTGGCGGCGTTGAGCGGTTTTGTTGATGCGCTGTAACATTACGCTGCGTCCATCATTTCGTTGACAAGTCCGGCGAAGGTGTATTGCGGCTGCCAGCCGAGTTTCGCTCTTGCCTTTGACGGGTCGCCGAGAAGCACCGGAACTTCCGCCGGACGGTAAAATGCCGGGTCAATTTCAACGAGCAGGTTTCCCGTTGCCGTATCAAACGCCTTTTCCGCTTCGCCGCTTCCCCGCCATTCGATTGTCCTTCCAGCAGCAGCAAAAGCCGCCTCAACAAAATCCCGAACGCTGTGATTTTCCCCCGTTGCCAGCACATAATCGTCCGGCTCCGGCTGTTGTAACATTAAATACATTCCCGCAACATAATCGGCGGCGTGTCCCCAATCCCGCCGGGCATCAATGTTGCCGAGTTTCAAAACCGCCGTCTGCGAATCGACCGGCTCTTTACGCTCAATCGAATTCTTGTAAGCGGCAACGGCTTTGGTGATTTTACGTGTTACAAATGTTTCGCCCCGCAGCGGACTTTCGTGATTGAACAAAATCCCGTTGCAGGCGAACATTCCGTAAGCCTCGCGGTAATTGACCGTTGCCCAATAACCGTAAAGTTTCGCAATCCCGTAAGGGCTGCGCGGGTGAAACGGTGTCGTTTCATTGCACGCCTCGTTGTTTAAGCCGCCGTAAAGTTCCGATGTCGAAGCCTGATAAAACCGGCACTGTGCCGCCAAGCCCGTTTCACGGACAGCCTCCAGAATCCGTATAACACCGAGACCGTCAACGTTGCCCGTGTATTCAGGATTGTCAAATGATACCTGCACGTGCGACATTGCCGCCAGATTATAGATTTCGTCCGGTCGGACTTCGGCAACGATTCGCGTCAAACCGCCTGCATCCGTCATATCGCCGTGATGCAGAACCGGACGCATATTTTTATCAGGAAACAACGTCTCCAATCGGACGGTGTTCGGCGACGATGCCCGCCGGACAATGCCGTGAACAGCGTATCCCTTATCGGTCAGAAGCCGGGCTAAATACGCTCCGTCCTGTCCGGTGATACCGGTTATCAATGCAGTCTTACCGTTCGGCAATGTCATAGCAGTACAAAAATTCAGCGTGCCGGAGGAATAATTTTTTGCCGCAAATCACCGGATGCGCCCAATACATACCGGCACCTTCTTCCGGCAGCGTGAATCGGCTTACCTCCTGATATTTCTCCGGCGACGGTTTCACCAGCGCAACGTTGCCTTCTTTTTCGCTGTAAAGATAGAGCAGTCCGTCTGCATAAGACACCGCACCTTCGCTTGGTCCGCGGTTCTCCCAAACGATTTTGCCGTCATCGAGTTTGACGCACAGCCAGATGCCGCGTTTGTAATTATGCGCCGCCGCATAAATGTAACTGTCTTTGACAATAAAACCGCCGTGCAGTGTATCGAGTTTCGGCTCTTTCCAAAGAACATTGACGGTTACTTTATTATCCGTAACGTTCAGTTGAAGCATTTCTGCCCCGCTGGCATTGCCGGAGATGACGAGTAACTTGCCGTCTCCGCAGTAATACGGCGTGTTCGCATTGATGTCATATTTCGTTTCGTGCGGATGATAAAACAGTTTTTCGCCTGTTGCCGCATTGACCGCCAGCACGCCTTTTTGCGTCATATTGACATAAAATCGGATGCCTTTGTAATCGAACGCCGTCATTGAAGCGTAATTACCGATTTCTCCTGTCGGCGGCGTTGTCCAAACCGTTTTACCGGTCATTTTATCAAGTGCCGCAACGGAGACTTTCACTCCGCCGCTCCAAACGATGACGTTGCTGCCGTCAATGACAACGGATTCCGCATAAGCCCATTCCGGCAACTGGGCGATGTAATCTTCCCGCAAATTTCGTTTCCAGATTTCTTTACCGGTTTTCGCTTCGAGACACGCCAATATGCCGACAGAGGAATACGCATAAAGCCGGTCGCCGTCAATGGTCGGGGTACCGCGTTCGCCCGGAAATTTCGTGTTATCAGTCCAGCCCGAACCATTGTTGTAACGCCAGATTTCTTTGCCGGTCTTTTCGTCCAGCGCAAAAACAACGGAGTCGGCAGTTTTATCGCTTTGGGCAACTTTAACGTTACCGGCGGTAAAGATGCGTCCGTCGGCAACGGTAACGGAAGCGTAACCCGGAAACTCGGTGTTCCCGATACCGCTATTTTTCCAGAGGAGTTTTGGTCCCTCGGTTCCCCAAGTTTTCAGCAAGCCGGTTTCGTTGGATATATTATCGTGTCCCAGACCGTTAAAGACCGTCCAAGCCGGTTCTTCCGCCGCCATCATCGGACAGCCTAACACAGCACATAAAACAACGGACAAAATACGATGACACATTCTTTTCTCCTTTTAGTTTGAGGAATAGTTTAAGAAAAATTTAACTGTTCATCGAGCCAACGGGCATAATCATTATTGCAGACAACGATGGGCAAAGCAACGATTTGCGGGCATTTGTAAGGATGTCCGCTGCGGACGGCTTCAACGATTTTTTCAAAGAGCGGCAATTTCGTTTTTGCCAATAGCAGCGTTTCGGTATTTTTTTCGTTCTTACCCTGCCAAACATAATAACTGCAAATTGAACCGCAGACTTGTGCGCAGGCAGCCAATTTTTCGCTAACCAATTTCTCTGCCGTTTGGTGCGCCGATTCCTCTGACGGAAAGGTTATCTGCAACTGAATGTAATCAGACATCATAGACCTGCTCCATAACCTATACCATCAATTCCCTGTTGAGTATAGCACAGACGAATTTTGTCCGCAAGTATCACTACTCGCAATTATTTGCGGCTTGCAGGATATGCTGCATTTCGCGAAAGACGGTTTTGCCGTGCCGATAAGCCGATAATGCGTTTGAATTGTTCGTCTGTCATCTTGAATGCTTTCTTGCCCCGCTCCATAAAATCCGCATTGACAAACGTTCATTCATCGGACATAATGCTCACGTCCCCTATCCTCTGCCAATACCAACGATGTCCGCAACGCTCATTCCGATTCGGAAATTTATGCGAGCCTGCCGGTCAAGAAAAAACGAACTCAAATTCGCCGACTCTACCGGAATGTCCCTCAACGGCGGACGCGCCCTGCTCACCGCACTCGTCTTTCGGCGTGTCCTGCACCGCCTGCTCGCACCAGACGAAAAAAACGTCGGTCTCCTTATGCCGACCTCCGTCTATGGAATACTCGCTAATCTCGGTCTCGCTCTGAACTGCCGCACAAGCGTCAATCTGAACTATACTTTCAGTACCGACACAATCAACTACTGCATTAAACGTGCCGAAGTCCGGCACGTCATCACCAGTAAAAAGGTTTTAGACCGCTTCCCCAATCTGGAACTCAATGCCGACCTGATTGTAATGGAAGACATTGCAAAACAGGTTACATTCCTCGACAAACTGACGGCATTCATTGACGCTTACATTACGCCGATTCCCTGTCTTGAATGGGCGTTCGGTCTCGACAAAGTACCGCCAGACGATTTAATCACGATTATCTTTACTTCCGGTTCGACTGGTACGCCGAAAGGGGCGATGATTACACAAGGCAACGTTGCCGCCAACGTTGGGGCGTTTTTCAAACACATCGAATTTACTGATGAAGACCGGCTGCTCGGCACGCTGCCCCTGTTTCACGCCTACGGTTATGCAACGGCGTTTTGGCTTCCGGCAACGTCAGGCGTAGCGGGTATTTATCATTTCAACCCTCTCGAACCGAAAAAAATTGCAGAAACTGCCCGAAAATTCGGCTGTACCGTCTTTCCAACGACCCCGACTTTTTTACGGAGTTACCTGCGCCGTTCGCAAAAAGAAGATTACGAAACACTCAAGTTAATCATCTGCGGTGCGGAAAAGTTGCCGGCAGACTTAATAGACGCTTGGGAAGCCAAATTCGATGTCCGCCCCGGCGAAGGTTATGGTGTAACGGAACTCTCACCGGTCGTCGCAACAAACGTTCCCAAAGGACGGCGGAAAGACTATAAAGACTGGCTGCGGGACGGAACTATCGGAAGACCGCTGTTCAATGTGAAAGCCCGCATTGTGCAGCCCGAAACGGGCGAGGTATTGCCGAACGATACGCCGGGAATGTTAGAAATCAGCGGTCCAAGCGTGATGAAAGGGTATTATAACGACCCCGAAAAAACCAAAGAAGTGTTGAAAGACGGCTGGTACATAACCGGCGACATTGCAACGATTGACAATGACGGTTTCATCAGAATCGTCGGCAGACAGAGCCGCATATCGAAAATCGGCGGTGAAATGGTGCCGCATATTCTCGTTGAGGACGAAATTTGTAAGGTTCTTGCCGGTGCGAACAGCAATACCGACAAACATGCCGATGATACTGCTGCCAGCGACGAACTGCAAGTTGCGGTGGCGGCGGTTCCAGATGACCGCAAGGGCGAGCGGTTGATTATTCTGCATACGGCATTGCCGAAAACGCCGGCGGAAATTTGTAAGGCATTGCAGACAGCGGGACTGCCGAATATTTGGATACCGTCGCCCAATGATTTTCATCAAATTGAGACTATTCCTCTTCTCGGCACCGGCAAACTTGACCTGCGGGCGGTCAAGGAATTGGCACAACAAGTTGCGGGCAATGATTAGACATTATCCCGCATTTCTGCTGCCTTGTTTTAAGCAAACCGCCCAACCTGCCGTAAAGCAAAACATTGATGTTCTCAATAGACACACGCCGCCGACCGCCAAATACGGAACCAATGCCAAATGCCTCTCACGAATTTTTGCTCCAATCTTTTCGTTACGCAAATCTTTTTGCACTCGAATTCCCTTTGCCCGCAACTTCTGCTCAACGCTCTTGGCATACTCACCGCACTTTTCGCTCTCCGTCAAAATGCGAACTGTTCCGGCGCAAGCCACAACGGAAACGCCGCAGCAAAATGCTCTATCAAAATACCGCAGAACCGCTCAAACGAACCCAACGGCGCACAATGTATCATCACCGACGTATGTTTCTCGTTGTCCGCTCGATTTGGTTCTCTTTTTTACCTATCTCTTTAATTTGAATCAAGTGAATTTTTCAAACAGCATCTTTTTGTGTGTATGTTTTTTATCCGTACTGATGTATTCCCTAATACAATTTGCAATAAATTTTGCTAATTGAACTGGCACAGCATTGCCAATGAGTTGTTCTTTTTCCGTTTTACTGCCGAGCCAAACAAAATCATCAGAGAACGTCTGGACATAACTACGTTCTTGTGTTGTTAACGGTCTCACTTTACTCAAATCGTCAACCACGTCGCCTTCGTGTTTGACATAAGTTATTGGAATAGGACGATTTACTCCTCTAATCGTAGGACTTGGTTCATAAATACTAAAAATCCCCCGCCTGGCATAACTTCTCGGATGCCGATAGTAATACTCAATACCAAGCGTATTACCCAAATAATCAAAAACCGTCATCGGTTTTTGCCGTTTGTTTTTTTCAATGTAAGATTCCAAAAATTGTTCGTCGGCATTAAGCAAGCCAGCCAAAAAATACCGTTTTCGTGTTTGCGGAACACCGCAATAACTTGCATCCAAAATGGATTCCGATAAACCATAACCTGCATCGTAAAACATTTTCTTTACCTTTTTCAATTTTTGCGATGTAATAATCCGCTCAACATTTTCCATTACAAACCATTGCGGTTTAACATTGCACACAATTTCTGCAAATGAAACGGTTAAATTACCTCTCCCATTATCTTCATTACGTTTTCCAGCACTCGAAAAATCTTGGCACGGAGGACCGCCGATAATTATATCGGGAGTCAATTCCGTAAATATAGAATGATTTTTAACTTTCGATAAGTCCAAATCAAAAATTGGATGCTTAAAGTTTACTTGATATACTTTGATTGCAGGTTTCCAATTTTCAAAAGCCGCAACAACGTCAAAACCGGCTTTTTGAAAACCGAGTGATAATCCTCCGCAACCAGCAAACAAATCAATGACACGCATTGTCAGTAAAATAAATCAGGTGAATTAAAAATGATGGCATCAAAACGTCTTTCGGGGCTTAATAAGTTTTGTCCGCCGTCCAAAACAATATTTTTGATTTCATTTTTTTGAACTCGTGGTTTTGTTAATTCGGAACATTTCATAAACGGATATGTAACAAGTCCGCTAGACGCAAACGCTTTATCATTTTTTGTATTATAAGATAAATCATCGCTAATTTGCTGATGATTAAATTGTCCCGTTTGGCTAAAATCGACAAGCATTTTATAAAGCCAAATCATTGTTCGCATCGGGCGCGAAATCCTATCAACGTTTGGCTGTGAACGAACTTCACGCATAAATAATTCAATGAGAGCAAAATTACTCCAAACAAAAACATCTAAACAATGCTGTGAAAGTTTTGGAGACTTTCCTTCCGTTTTCCAAATGGGTTGTAAGACGAGCGGCTCTTGCCTTCCAGAATTTGCTGTTGTGATACAGTCAATTGTTTCGGCTATTTTTTTGATGAACGGTAAAACATTTTCGGCGTTTGTCCAATCCGTTATTACCTTATACGGATTGCCAAGCAGTGTTTCAAGCGATGAGAGATTATTCTTGTAGAGAGCGGCAACACTGCAAGCGAGATAAACAATAGTATCACGCCGAATTACAATTTCCGTACCAAATTGAGAATCAGGTAAATCACAAGTCGAATTATCCGGCAGGGCAGTTAATTTTATTTCAAGTCCTTTGAAACAGATTCCTGTATTACGGTCTTGTGTGACTAAATCAATACGAGGCAGTTTTCCCTTGACAAATTGTTCATAGGGTGAAAATATACTTTCAAAAGCATAAAACAGATTGTCAGAATCGGCTTTTAACTTGAATAAATTTTGGGCAGATATTGTTTTGTGTAGAACCTGTTGAGAATCGCCAAGCGTAAGATAAACACTGTCCAACGATTTACTTGCCATATAGGCAACCAAAGCCGCAGGAAACGTTGAACTAAATTGATTTTTCCCCCAAGAATCCCTTTGGGTTAAATCTTTGTTGGAATGTTTGATTCCGAATAAACCGGGCATATAATTCCCTCGTGTTGTATATGTTACGTCCCTTTTTC
>JAITQJ010000030.1 GCA_031288955.1 Planctomycetaceae bacterium
ATGAGAATGAATAGTTAATAATGAAGAATGAATAATGAAAGAAAACGGATAACCTGCCGCTTCATTCTTCATTTATCTTTCGTGCTTTTTGTGTCTTTCGTGGTAAAAACAATTAACAATGCAGAATGAATGATGAATAATGAAGGAAAACGGATACCTCAATGATATTAACCAGTGTCTTCATTATTCATTATTCATTATTCATTATTCATTTATCCTTCGTGCTTTTTGTGTCTTTCGTGGTTAAGCACGAGCGGAGGCTAACGCCCCTCGCTAGCGTGCATTATCAAGCGTCAATAACTTTCCACGGCGGTTTTTCGGGGAGACGGCGGTTAAAGTCTTCCAGCAACTCCTGTTGATACGCACCGGCAAAGGTTTCGGCGAAAAATTTGTCCAAACCTTCATCGTGCAAACGCTGCCAACTCGCCTCTTCCGCACCCGGATTTATCGGGAAAAACAACGCCCCGTTTGCCGCCGCCGCCTTGTAATCGCCCGGAGCATCACCGACCATCAGAATCCGGTTCGCTGCATAATTGCCGATATGCTGCGCTTTCGCTAAATGCTCTTTTTTCGTGCCGTGTTCCTGTCCGCAGATGACCGAAACATATTGCGATATGTTCTGCTCGTCCCATTCCCGCTGCAACGCATCAAGCGGCGTTGCGGAAACGACCAGCACGTCCGCCTTGCCCTTCATTTTTTCCAGCGATTCCCGAACAAACGGAAACGGCGGAACTCCTTTGTCAACGATAAAGTCCACCGTCTTATTAACGGCAAGCGACCACTCAAGCGTCTGTTTCAAACCGGGGTCTGGATTGCGTTCGACTTCCGCCTGCAATGCCGGATTGCCGAGTTTCGTTTCCCGTGCAGTCCAATCGATTAACGACTGCGGAATGTCAATTTTTACGCCTCGCCGCTGCACCTCCGGGCGTTTTTTGAGCCAGGTCAGCGTCTCAATCAGGGCAGGGAAACGGTTGATTCCCCGGCTCTTGGAGTAAAGATTGACGAACTCAAACGCTTCGCGGGCATACTTGCTTACACCCTGCAAATTCCAATACTTGATGGTGTTCGGCACAAAACATTCTTTGTGTTTTAATTCCATCGTATCAAAGGCGCAACCGTCCGAATCGATACCGATGAGGAACGAATGTTGGGACTGATAACGGATGTCCATTTACTTCTTTTTCGCGCCGTAAGATGCTCCGGCAAACTTGTTCTTGAATTTTTCGATACGTCCTGCGGAGTCGACGAACTTTAATTTTCCGGTGTAAAACGGATGGCAGGCACTGCAAATATCGACTTTCAGGTCTGCTTTGACGGCACGGGTAACGAATTCGTTTCCGCAGCCGCACCGCACCTTGCACTCGCCGTATTTTGGATGGATATTCTTTTTCACGCTAAACCTCTCTGTACAAACCGGCTCTAATTGTACACGAAAACGCAAAAACAGCAAGAGGCAGAGAAAAATCGGTCATTGACAACGACCTACCCCAAATTACCTTTTTGGGTACTTGTTAAAATAAACGAAAAAGGTAGAATGTCAGAACAATTAACTATCTGGTTTCCTTACCAAAGAGAAATTGTTCTTAAAAACAGTATTCACAAAGGATAGCAACGATGGCATACACTTGGACAGCGAGTATGGAAACGGGCAATCAACTGATTGACTCGCAGCATCAGCAACTTATTCAGGCTATCAATGATTTGCTGGCTGCCTGCCGGGAGGGAAAAGGGAAGGATGTGCTGTATCCTACTCTGGATTTTCTCGCATCATACACGGTAAAACATTTCGGAGACGAAGAGACTTTGCAGGTCAAATCGAATTATCCCGATTATCCAAACCATAAAAATCTTCACACCAATTTTGTGCATTTCGTGCAGGACCTTTCTGCAAAAATTAAAGCGGAAGGACCGACAACGCTTTTGGTAACCCAAGTAACGAGGGGAATCGGCGATTGGCTCGTGAATCATATCCAGAAGGAAGACACCAAGGTCGCTAATCATATCCGTTCTGCTGCGCCGTAATAAAACCGCCTTGAAAAGCCGGGGGGTGTCATTCCTTCCGGCTTCATCTTCCGCGTCCCGACAATTCCTGATAGTTCATATACGCAAAATAAGCGAAAAAGAACACCATAAAAAACGTATTGAGACGCAGCGCCAGTACCGCCAGTAAAGCGGCGCACGTCATTGACAGAATCAGCGAAAAACGCACACCCCGGTATGGAAAAAGATACGTCAGAAATTCTCTCGCAATATGACCGCCGTCCATCGGATAAATCGGCAGCAGATTGAAAATCCCCCAGAAAATCGAAAGCATTGCCGTCCATTTGAGCAAATTGAGCATCAACTCCGCCGGTAATTGCTGCGGTTCCGGCAGTATGGTAAGAACGTACATCAGTGCCGCCGCAAGGATAAAACCGGCAAGCGGACCGGAAAAGGCGAGAAAAACCTGACCGCACGTACCGGCAAAAGAATAACTCCGCTTCGGCTGCCGAAGCGGAACGGTAACACCGCCGAATGTATGGACGGTGATAATGGACGGTACACCGTAAAGATGCCGGAATGTCAAAGCGTGTCCGAGTTCGTGTACCAGTACCGCAACGAGAACTGCCGCGACCAAAACAGCGAGGTTCGCCATCCATACCGGCATATTTTCGATTGGTCCCAAATTGGATGCACCAAGCAGTACCGCCAGCAGCCAAAAGAACGGCTGTACCGTTACCGGAAAACCGAAAAGAGGAAATTGTAAATCACGCATCATTCTTTGCCGTTGTAATCCGTATAAGCGGAACGTTGACTTTATTATCAAAGGATTATCGCCGATTATACCCGATGAGTCTCCGTTTTCGACACTATAATTATCGGGGATACCGTTTTCCGTCCGGCAGATTGTCCGGGCAAGGATTAAAACAATGAAAACCGGCATAATCGTTACAACCGTTATCAGTGCTTTGCTTTGCAGCGGAGCCGTTTCTGCACAGTATCAACCGCACACGTTCCGTAATGCGCCGACATCGGATTTTCACGCCGGTCTGCACAGCGGTTCGTGGACGCTTCGCCGCAGTGCTTTACTCGAAGACGAGTCCAAAGACCCGTACCGCTCGTGTGCCGACCCGTATTGTAACCGCTGTGCAAAACATCTTGCTGATTACGGACACGAATATCAATATCTCGGCGGTCCGAATCAGCAGCAGCCCTGGTATCGGGGAACGGCAGGCAGTGCAGCGGTTACAACGCGCCGGGGTTATGACCAGCACGGTATTCCTTATGCCCGGCGGGGACAACCGGCAGCAGTAATGTCCTGGGAGTACCGGCAGGCATTAAATCACGCTATTTGGGAACAAGTCAATGCCCGTAATGCGGTTGCGGCAGAAGAAGCGGCACGGGACAGACTGCCGATGCTTGAACAGTTGTTTACGGCGGCGGCGGAACAGTGCAGGCTAACCAAAGGGGCTTGGGAACAATTTGTTGCCGAAGGAGGACACTGCATCAATGAGGACATTATCAAGGTGGACGCTGCTGATGCGAAAATACCGTCGGCTTGTTCTAAAACGTACAAGCAATTTGCCGAAGAAATGCGGAGTGCTGCGAAAAAAGACAACCAGGGACATAGTGCGGCAGAACAGGGGCTTTGTGCCTATTGTTTGGCGACGGCGCGGTATCAGTTTGACTGCGATTACGTTGCACTGGTACGAGATGAATTGGCAAGAGCAAAGGACGATTACCTTTGGCGGTGTGCGGCTGCGGACGAAGCGGTGCGGATAGCGTTATTGAGCAAGGACGACGCAGATAAAGCGACGCGTTTTGTACGAATACAAAATAAGCCGCCGAAGATAAAAGAGGCGGAGGCAACGCGGGAGTATCTGGAGATGATAGCGGCGGAAAGACAAGGCGTAAAAAAGCCTGCTGCCGAAGCGTCTGAAACGAAAACAGAGGAGTTGAAGAATGAAGACGATAAGGCAAAGGAATCTTCTGTAAAACCGTCAGGACCGCAACTTCTGGACGAGTAAGCCGTCCCGATGTCCTGCGAAGAGGTGATTGACAGACGGCAAAAAAGGTATATCAGACTTGAGTATAGCCCCGATGAGGTTTATCTGCAAGAGCGGGGTAAAGGGATTAGGGGTGAGGGGCGAGTAAATGCGGGGAAATTTTGCAAAAATTGGCAAAATTGATAAAATTTAAAAAATAAAAAAATCCCCAAAATACTCCTCTTGACATTTATTAGTTGACACGTTATGCTTA
>JAITQJ010000096.1 GCA_031288955.1 Planctomycetaceae bacterium
GGCTACGGTCTGCCTTGGGGAACGGAATACGAACAGTATATTCCCGACAAAATCGTTTTGCAAGCCGAAATGGCACTTGCCGAAGCCCAAATTAAAACGCAAACGCCGAAATTCGACCCGATAAAGCCGCGTACTGAACCGGAAGATGACGGCAGCGAAAATGCCGAATTGACCGAACCGAAAGAGTCGCTGCGTGAACGGCGTATCCGTTTGATGGCGGCAACGATACCGAACAACCTTGATACCGAAACGGTACAGGAACCGACGCTGGAGCAGATTGCCGAACGGCGGCAGGCACTTTCGCTCAATGACCAGTTGAAATCAACAGGCGTGCCTTACATACCGGACGCTTTGCCGGTTACGAGCGTGGAGAATAAAACAGCAAAAATACGTTCGGAAATCGGGCATCCGCTGCAAGACGGACCTTGGCAGAGTGAAACACAGAAGCCGAATAGTTTACCGTGGTCGCTGCAAAATCCGCATCCTGATGTACGCCGTCAAACGATGAACTCCGGCGTTTATGAAGGCAATTATGCCGGTTATCCGGTGCCGCCGGAAGTGCAGAAGCACCTGACAGCGGAACAAATGCAGCAATACGGCTGGACGAATCAGCCGATACCGGCAATACCGCCGCAATATCAATCTATGCCCGGTATGCCCGTTGAGGGACAGTATGGAATGATATACGGAGAGCCGGACAGGTTTCCCGGCTTGCCGAAAGATTGGCCCGACCCGCGCGGCTTTATTCCCGAAGGACCGGCACCGGAACGCAAGGAGCAAAAACAGAAAAACGATACGCCGATTATAAGCCATATTAACGTGTATAACGGTAATGACAGCGAATTTATGCAGGCTTTGGCGGATTACGATTTCCTGTTCCGCGACGACAAACGAATATCCGGCAAGCAGTCGATACTGACGAACCGCACAGAATTTATATCGTTCTGCTGCCGAATGCACATTTGGGAAATCTTTTCGACCCGCGGCGGAGCCGGTCCCGCCGAAAAGGTAACCCGAAATTGGAAGTTTTGGAATGGAGGGGAAAGACCTTATTGAATTGATAATGGATAATGGAAAATTGAGAATGATAAGAAAATGGAAAACGGGTTCGGTATAGAGTTATATCCTAATTCTCCATTTTCAATTCTCCATTTTCAATTTTCCCCCAAACCTTGCCTTGTCAAAACAGTATAGACGTTAACGTTTAACAATTATCCGTATTATACGGAAAGTATTTTACATTTACAGCGTATATGGCGGCGGTTTCATTTACTCTCGGCAATATGTATTACCGAAAAGAGAAGTGATGTGTTGCGGTGTATGCGGACAACAAACGTTGAAAAACTTATGAACAGCACATCAATAATGACAGATTTTTTTGAACCCGGTATATCTGCCGTCAGCGGCGGAGAATGTGAAACGATGGGGCAGGACATCAACGTAATGGCATTGGTTAAGGGCGAGGAACGTTACATATTCCTTTATAACGAGGAACACAAAGCGGAGACGCTGCGTTTGTTAGGGCGTTATGCGTCCAATCCTGAATTGAGTTTTTCGTGGTATGATGCGGCAGTGTTGAGTCAAAAAATACGCCAGGAGAGTCAGCACAAAGCGCGCGAACGCCAGCAGAACACTCCCGCCAACCGCTGCTCATTATCACTTATGACCGAGCGGTTCTAACTCTGTTTCAACAAAAAAGCCGAAGGTTGTGCCTCCGGCTCTGTGCTGCGTATTCACCCGTCTAGTTCTGCGACTTGTAGCGGTTCGCCCGCTCCTTAAAATCGTTACGTTTCGTAACAGAAAGAACCTTGTCCAAAGCACTGACAAACTCGTCCTTCGCACTCCGTTTCAATTCCAAATGATGCGCTAAATCAAGCACCGCACCGCATACGGTCTCCTGCAATTTTGCATCATCAAACGACTTCAAGACAAACCTCAGCGACTCAACCGTCCGTATTTGTCCCGCCCGCTGAATAATCAGTAATTTGTCTTCGTCCCGCTTTGCCAAGCCGAACGCCTTTTCCAACCGCGCTGCCTGTTCCTGCGACGTAATTTTGATACCAAGTTGGTCGTTCGGCAGCGAAATCACCCGTACAAAAGCCCGAAGAGCCGTAATCCGGTCGCCTTCCGGCTTTTTTTGGTCTTCAGCAATTTTGAACAAATCATCGGCAACCTGCGCATTGTTCCAATTCGCCAACGCAAAAAGAGCGTTCGGTAACTTTTTAATGCCGTCAAGCGTTTTCGGGTCGCTTATTCTGCCGAGCAGCGACAAAGCGGCATCCGAATTCGCCCCGCCGGAAACTGACGGCAGTTTTGCGGCAACAGAAGCAGAATCGCCGCCAACAAGCCGGGCGATAATTTGCTCCGACGTTCCCTGTTCTCCCTTGTCTTTGATTAACGTCCAGACATCAACGAAACTGACCGCGTCTGCCTTCGATGACAGCGGTTCGGCAAGTTGCAGTAATTGCAGCCGGTTGGCGGTTCCCGCTGCCTTTGCCCTGTCAAGCAAAACCGGACGGATAGTCTTGTTGTTACGTTGATTCAGGATATTCGCAATCGCCACGAACTTACCCTGGTCCTGTTCTTCTTTCAGTTGCTTGATGAGAGCCGCATCGACATCATCGCCCGTCAACCGTGTCAAAGCCAACGTTGCAGCATCTTTGTCTTTACCGGCGAAAATCTGACCGAGGAGCAGCGGTACTTCATTGACACCGCCGAGTTGTACCAGCGACAGCAAAGCGGCTCTGCGCAGAGTTGCATCATCGCTTTCGGCACCGGCAATCGCATACTTCACGTATTGCTTTGTCCGCCCTTCAATGCGGCTGTTTTGCCGGTTCGCTGTCCGTTCCGGTACACGGATTCGCCGCGGACGCTGCGGTACATTCTGCAAATCTGTACTTGTACTTTCGCTGCGCACCGCCAACGCATTGAGCGTAGCGGCTTTTTGCTCGTTGCTTAACGTTTCGTATTTCGCCATCCACTGTGCTACGGTACGGGCAGCAGCGTAAGGAATTCCCTGCGGAAGTGCTGTTTCAACGGCGGCTGCCGGAGCGGACGCTTTGTATTCTTTGGAAATCAGCGCATTTTTTGCATCAGCGTTGCCGGATTTTTTCAATGCCTGTGCGGCTTCGTTTCCGGGAATGTTCGCCAAAGCCCTTGCGGCTTCGTCTCTAATGCTGGCTTCCTTGTTGTCAAGGAATTTCGCTGCGGTCGGAACAACGGACGCATCGCCGGTGAGACCGAGTTGACGCAGCAGCCAGACGGTCGTTTCGACCGGATTGTCCTTCGCCAGTTGGGCGGTAATCAGTTTGTTGACTTCGCTCCGCAGGGCGGCATTGTTGCCGATACCCTGACAAATCGCTTGCCAAGACTGTTGAGCGTTTTTACGCTGATTTAGGTCTTGGGCGGCGAAGTCCGGCACCAGTTGGGCGAACTTGTCCGAGGTTTCGGAGGCAAAAGCCGTCCCGAAGGTAATCACCAATGCAGCGAGGCATAAGAGGCAACGTTTCATCGTGTTTCTCATCGTGTTAAAGTGAATAGGGGTTGTAGGTTAGGTTGTTTAATGGTTAGTAGAATGTTCCATAACCAAATCTTAAGCGTCAATACGCCTGCTACTGTTTTTTCTTTTTTGGCGACAACAGGTACAGAGTAAGACCGAGAATAATCAAAATCACACCGGCGAGCATAAGTATCGTCCGAATCGTGAAATTGGATGCTGGCTTTATCTCCAGTTCTCCAAATCCATAGTGTTTCAAGTAGAAAATATCGCTGTTTTTGACTTTGCCCGGCACGCCCAATTCCTGTATGTACGCACTTTGCGAACCATCTTTCCGCTGATAAGACGTTTTTATCAATTTTGGAAAAGGAATAGAATCAAAAGTCTGATACTCAATCGTCTTTGTGTTTATCGAACGTACCACACCTGTTTTGGTACGCGCATCACTGTTCTCCCCAGTGTAGGACAACAGCGTCCAATTTTTTTCCGGCAGAAAAACTACCGTACCATTGCCGAAAACGTTGTATTTATCGACCTGATAATTTCCGCTAAAAACGACTTCGACAGCCGGATGATTATCAACTTTTATCTCCTTGATTTGAGCAATCGTTATATCAGGCGACACAAAGACATCTTCAAGCCAAGCCCCTTCCATCATAATTCCTTCAAAAGGTAAAATACAGCCTTGAAGGTGGTTATGTCTCCATTGATGTTTTGTGCGGTACTTTTGGGTGTCATAGAGAATGTTTTCTAATAGAAACGGTGAATCGGAAACGTCTCGCCCCAGGGAAAAAGCGTATTCCTTGTTGATTGCCTCCAGATACTGCGGTGCTTTTCCCTGCTGCAAAGAGGAAAACAACTCATAGTTCCCCATCAGCCGAATCTGAAGAGGCGGAGTTACTTCGTCTTTTCCGCTTTCAATAACTTTACCGCTTGGTGTATCGACACTGACATTAGTTTCGATTGTTTTCCTGATATGACTCCATCCCACCGGAGCCTCTGTCAAAAAACGCCGCAACAGCACATCCTCCCCGTAAACCGCTGACATCAGACCGGAAAGCAGCCACAGTACCAAAAGGTTCTGAATAGTGTATTGCATAATGAATTTTGACTAAAAAGAAAAACCGTCCACCATACCCGATTCCTGTGCTTGCACTTTATGGAAACAGGTACGACCTCTTACAACCGCATCACCGACCATCACTTCTTTCATTTTCAAACAAGTAACACAGCCTACCAGCAGGATTGTACCCCACTTTGCCGGCACTGTCAAGCGAATTCTGAATCTTTTTTTGATTCACGCCGCAGCGGAAGCAAGGCGGCGTTATCCGCCGTATTTGTTAAACCAAGCGCGTTGGTCAAACGGTTTTTTCGTATTCGGTTTGCCGAATGTTTCGGGGACTCCTACCGGCAGCAAAATACGGACTTCTTTGCCTTTCGGCACATTAAGTATTTCGCCGATTTTCTCGCCGATGCCGTTGCGTAAAATGCCGTCAAGCCAGACTGAAGCGTATCCCAGTGCCGTAATTGCCAAAAGGATATTTTGCGTTGCCGCTGCGCAGTCTTCGACAAAGAATGACATTTCTCCATATACCGGTGCCTTGTCAACGATGCAGACAATCATTGCTTGCGCCGTCAGACACACCGGCTTGGAACGTTCGGGGTTAATTTCCGCAATCGCTTTGATGATTGCCGGGTCATCAACGGCAACGAACGAAACGCTCTGTGCATTGCAGCCGGTCGGCGCATCAATACCCGCCTGAACGATTTTATGTAAATCGTCCCGCGAAATTTTCTGTTTTGTAAAACTGCCGCGGTAACTGAACCGCTTGGCAATGGCTTCAAACGTATCCATTACTGTTCGTTCCCCATTTCTTTTGAACGTTTTGTTGCCGCTTCGACGGCATCAATAATTGTACTGCGAAAGGCAGACTTTTCCAAGGCGTGAACGCCGCTTATGGTTGTGCCTCTCGGCGAGCAGACTTTATCTTTCAGAACGGCGGGATGTTCGCCGGTGTCCAGCACCATTTTGGCTGCACCTAAAACGGTATGCGCTGCCAGTTTCAGGGCGGCTTCGCGGGATAAGCCCATTTTTACGCCGCCGTCTGCCAATGCTTCTATAAAAATATAGACGTATGCCGGTCCGCTGCCCGACAAGCCGGCAACCGCATCAAGTTGCCGTTCGGGAAACTGGATGGCAACTCCTACGGTGGATAAAAATTCGGAAACCAATTTTACGTCGCCCGGTGTTACCCCTTCGGAAATACAAAAGCCGCTTATCCCTGCACCGACCAGCGACGGAGTGTTCGGCATAACCCGAACGAGCCGGGCGGTGTTGCCGATTTCTTTCAGATATGTCCCTATGGAAATACCGGGGGCAATCGTAATCCACAGCGGATTGAAGCCGTGCGCCCGCAACGCACCAAGTTGGTGCAGGACTTCTGCCATTTGCTGCGGTTTGACGGACAAAAACACAACATCGGAGGCGATAACGAGTTCCTTAATGGAAGCGGCAGGATGACCGCCGGTCTGTTCGGCAAACTTTTTGACCGCATCGGGATTGACATCATAGCCAAACAACGACTCCACTACAATCGTTTGCGTTTGCAAAAAGCCCCGCGCCAACGCACGAGCCATATGCCCTGTCCCGATAAAACCGACCTTCTTTCCCATCATAATTGTACTCATAAATTCATCTCGGTTGAAATGTACTAACTGAAAATAGTATCAATTCTCTGCCCGCTCCCCCATAAAACATTTCTAACATTGTCGCTATTGTCGCTTCTTTCCTGCCGATTGTCAAGAGTTTTATTGACGGAGTGTAAAGCCGTTGTTCGGACATTTTACCAGACCGAGCGCAAGCAAGCGCAAGTAAAATTGCTTGCGCTTTTAATAGGTGTTTTATTCGGCTCCTGCCTAAATTCGTAATGAAATTGCGTAAAAGGCGATGTTTGACAATTACTGGGACGGCAATCGGATTTTATCGTCCGCACGTCTGGGGTATTGCAATTCTTTGAAAAACAAAGTATAATCAGTAAACCAAATCCGTTAATGGAGTCGAAAAGATGTTGTTACCGCCCGAATTGCTGACGCTGCCCGTTGATTTTGATACCCTCGCCTTTTATACCGGTCTGGCTTGCGCCGGCACAGCGATCGGTGCTGTCTTTACACACGACCATAGCGATTGCCCTCACGACATCTCCGGTAAAAAGCAGCGGATTGCCGAACTTGAAAAAACGTCCCCGCGGACTTTGGAACAAAACGACGAACTTGCCGACCTGTATATGGACATCGCCGGCTGCGGTGCTGAAGATAGCGATGATTTTGACTCCATCATCGCCTTGTACGATAAAGCCGAAGCCGTCATCAAAGATGCTCTCGCACAGGGAGAGGACACCGAACTCCAGCGGAAACTTGCCAATGCGTATTTGAACCGTGCCGTTGCGTTGAACGATTACGATTTGCTCGACGATGCGGCAAAATACTACCAACTGGCAGTTGAAACACTTTCCCCTCTTGACGCTGCCGGGGACGGTGAAGCAACATACGACCTCGCTGGTGTCAAACTGAATCTCGGTATCATCTACCGTGAAAACGGCGAACTCGAACAAGCGAAGACCATTTTAGAGGATTCGTTTTTGCTTTACCGGAAAATCGAGAAAATCGGTCTCTTCGATACCCGGTATTATATGGCGACAACAAGCGTGCAGCAGGGCGGGGTTCTCTTTGAAATGCACGAGCCGCTCGACAAAATTACCGACGCATACAACAGGGCTATGCGTCTGCTCGTCGAAGTTATTGAAGACGGACAGCAACTGGAACTCGAACGGGACTTGGCAGACACTCTGTTAGACCGCTGCGCTGCCATTTATCACGATATTCTCGATAGAGAATTTGACTCGGTAACCGAACGGGACAATAAAATCGGTGATATATTGATTGATGTCGGCAGGAGCATTGAATTGCTCGAAAAACAGTTTAAGTCCGGCAATGAAGAGGCACGGGCGGACTTGTTCAATGCTCTGATAATGCAGTCGAAAATCCTGATGGACATTGAAAAGTTGAGTGAAGGACGTAAAATCCTTGACCGGGCGGTTTCAGAATTTCCTGATTATGCTTCGCCGGAACATCCGATGCTGGCGAACGAGTATGCTGTTGCTTACGAAAGCCGGGCGGAGTGTGCTTTGGGTGCCAATGATGCCGATGCGGCACTGGCGGACTTCAGCGAAGCCGTCCGTATCCGCGAAGAATTGCTCAAAGACCGCGAGGCTTTAGACCCCGAAGACCTGAATCTGTTTATTCCGCAACTGGCGGCAGCGATTGCGTCGCGTGCCACGGTGCAAGCCGTCAAGGGGGATAAGGCAGCGGCGGTCAAAGAGATTCAGCGGGCGATGGACTTGCTCAACTCGTTGAACCAGACCGGCGAAGAAGGCGAATTGATAGATGATGTTAAAGAGCAACTTCAGGAAGTATTACATTCAATACAAGCGGACGAATGATTAGGGGAATCGGTATAACCAAAATTTCACATTTTCCAAAAAACTCCGGCTGCCCTGCCCCTTGAAAAACGGCAAAAAGAGGTTATACTTTAGCCGAAGTGTTATAACGAGTTGCATTGACAATCCAAATCTATGACCATCGATAAAAGTTTACGGACGAGAAAAGGTATCGTTCGGGCAAGAAATGTGTTGACCCGTGCGGAACGAATCGAAAAGTTAAGTGAGCAAGACCGCTGGACAGAAGAATACGGTCCGCTTGGGCTGCCGAAAGTCCGCGTTTATCGGGTCGTGGTGAAGAAGAAAAAGAAGAAGAAAGGCGAAGAAGAGGGAGCCGACGCTGCCGCGGCAACCAAAACACCGGCAGCCAAGGCACCGGCGAAAAAGAAATAGTCTTTCCGTTGCGGTTATTGCCGCCCTGTCGGAGCGGCTGTGCCGTTGCTTGGAGCGTTCACTTCCATTCGCTGCCGCTCCAACCGGTTATTTCGACGTTTTGTTTCGGCATAAAAAACGAGAGAACAACGCACACCAGCGCAGCAGCCAGCCAGATTCCGCCCCAAATTAACCAAACCTGGTGCGTGTCCTTTACGGCTTGATAGTTGTCTTGAAAATTATAACTAAACGTCGGCTCTTTTAACGAGCGGAAGTAAAGGTACAACTCAAACGGCATCAGCGAGTCGATACCTTGGTCAGTCATCATCAGAACACTGACATCGTTCTGGTTAAGGGGCGTAGAATTTTGCAGCAGCGGTTTCTGATTTGCGCCGTACGAAAAATACACACGCTTGTTAAGGACTTCATAAGGCTGCGGCGGCGAAAGAACTGTACGCAAAAAAAAGAGGAGTCCGGGAATCAAGAGAACAATTCCGACTGCAAGCAGGGCTTTGCGCATAAAGCCGGTACGTTTGCCGGCAGATTTACTACGTTCTGTTTTTTCTTCCTCGGCGACGGGCAGCGACCTTAATTTAACGAGGGACGGCACGGACAATGTTTTTCCGCAGGAACACACGGCGGTCTGTCCAGCCTGTGCCGGTTCAACATTAACGGCAAGCCCGCAAGGACAAGATAATACGTATTTCATACGTCCATTGTATCCCTAATTTAGCCGGATGCAATACGGTTAGAAATTCAGCACGCCTTCGGTGCAGTCAATAACTGCCGGCATTGTGTCAGTATTTCGCTTTGTGCAACTTCGGCACCTTCTTGCAGTCGGCTCTGAATATCTGCACATAACTCCCGCTGAAATGCCTCCGAAAACCGCTGCGAACGTGATAAAACGTAATCTTCTTGAAGCCGTCCGAACAAAGCCGCTGCGCTGTTGCTGATGCCCTGCGTGCCGCCCGCCATCAACGCTTCGCCGCCCAATGCCGTTACCGCCATATCCGTTAAAAACGGTCCTGCGATGTGCGCTCCAACAGCCATTCCGCTCAATGCAAACGTCACTGTTATCAACGGACGAACAGCCGACATAACATTGTCCGTAGCCTGCAAATACCATATCACCTTCGGATTCTCCGCTGCCCATTGTGTTAAACGTTTATCGAGAACACGTTGGAACTCCGGATCCGCCGGTTCCATCGCTGCCAAAATCAATTTTGCCCGTTCGAGCAGTCTTTCCCGCGACTCGCCGCCGATTAACACCGCTAACTCCCGTTGCAGCACCGGATTTGCTGTATCCGAAAGCGTTTTGAGTTGAGCCAAACGGTCGGCAACAAAGTCCACCGCGGCGGCTATTTCAGCATCATTTGAGTCAGCAAATCGGCTGCTGCGCCGCTCTGCCCAAAAAGAATGTTGCGCCGCTTTCGTTACAGCAAACGTTAGTACCGATGCCGCTTTGCGGTAAACGTAATTGATGTTTTGCGACCACGCCGGACGGCGTTTGTGCCACCAATGACGGATTTCCTCAACAAGCAGTTTCGGCGGAAGTCCGGGCCACGCAATCTGTGTTGGGCGGGAATGGTCATCGCTGCCCCTTTTTTGTCCCGCAAGCATTTCTAACGCTTCGGCAAACTGGTTAGATGCCCGCTCGACTTCGTCAAAATAGGCAGCCGCTCCGTGTATCGGGTCGGTCAAAACCTTTACCGCCCCTTCAAGCGTTTGCGATTTTATCTTCTCAAAAGGCAACTCCGTTAAAATGTGCTGCAAGGATACAGGGCATAAAGAAGCAGAGGTGATGGCTTCCGCCTCTTGCGGGGCTGCTTCTTGAAGATTGTTGTCCAGCACATAAAACGGGAGCGACAAATTCGCCGCCGCTTCTTTGTTATGCGGCACGAGAACAACGGCAGCGGGTTTGACACCGGTTTCTTCGCAGAATTGCCGGTTCCATTGCGGAACATACGGCAAATCTTCCGGCAAATCGAGCATATTAAAACAGCAGATAACCGTTTTTTCGGCTTCCGCTGCCTCCCGGAAAAACCGCCGTACTGCGGCATCGTTGTACTTCTGTGCGGTCAGGACGGCAATCAGCACATCGGCAGCGTTGCAGATATAACCGGCGCGCTGCCAGTTGACTTCCCGGTCAGAATCGATGTCCGGTGTATCGATAAAGGCTAAACCGTCAGGAACATTTTGCCCTTCCCGGCAGAAAATTTTATTTTCGCCGGTTAATTCCAGAGATTGTTCCGGTGCTGTCCATTCGGCAACGTTAAAGACATCGAACGGAGGTAAGGTTGTTCCTGCTTCGTTGAGCAGCGGCATTAGATTTTTTGGAAACAGACCGACGGGATGTTTCGTACCGGAGGCACGATAATCGACGGCACTGCTGTTTTCTCCGGCGAGATGATTGAATATGACGGATTTACCGGTATTGGTTCCGCCGGCGACGGCAGCAACGAGTACCAGTGAATTGAGTCCGCCGGTCAGTTGCGGTATTAGTTTGCGTTTTAGGAGTCCGTACCAATCATTCTTTTCGGGTGTTGGTACACCGCATATTTCGCCCAATGGCTGTAATTCATCAAGCCGTTTGCCGAAGTCTAAAACCCAATGTACCTGTTCCGCATAATTTAACACCGATACCTCGCCGTCGTGATTACGTTATTTATAACACATCGGAAACAAAATGGTACTGCCGGAAATGTTCCGCTGCCGGCGGAAAAGGATTTAGAAAAACGTTTTGGAGAATCCCGTGTTAGATTTTGGGACAGACCGGACATATTAGACTCGTTCGGTAACATTAATTTAGAATAAAAACCGGCGGCACAGCCGCCGGCTCTCGGCAGGGGTAAATAATTAACAATGAATAATTAACAATGAAAAATGCAGAATGAATAGTGAGAGAAAACGGATAACCGGTGTCTTCATTATTCATTCTGCATTATTAACTTTAACTATTCATTACCTTATCCGTCTTGCAAGTCCGAGACCTGCCAAGCCTAAACCGAGAATCAGCAGCGTCGCCGGTTCAGGAGTCGGGGCGAAATCGTCACCCGGCTCACCGCGGAGTTCATTGACAAGGCTTGCTTCAAGCCATAGTCCGGTAGGATTGTTTTTACCGTCCCAACTGTAATTGGCAATAAGAAACGTCAATGTATTCTCCCCTCCGCTAATGACACCGTCTTCACCCGTGAGATAAAAATACCAGTTGGCTTTGTCAAAGGTACTCCCCGAATTTACTCGCGTCGCGTCGTCATTAAAATTCCATGTGTCTTCTGGCAACAGTTCGCCGTTCAATAAAATGCCCAGCAGTAAATTATCTGTTGCCGCCCAGCCGTCAAGGTAGTTGAAGTCCGCTGTCGCCGTAAAGGTTGTCTGATAGGCATAATAACCCGTTGCGTGCGAGATACCAGTATCGATGGCACCATTAACGTTCTTCTTAAACGTTGCTCCGTCTTGCGAACCAATCCACTTGGCACCGCCCGTTGACGCTATTTTTCCCCATGTCGAGTTACCGAGGGGAAATTCACTTTCAGCATAAACGAATGCGCTCTTAAAGTCGGCACTCTTGTATGAGTCGAGTAACGCTTCGGCTGTTGTTAAGTTTTGTGGCGTACTTTTCGCTGGATCCGAATCATTGACGGAACCTTTAGGGTTGCCAAGTCCCAAAGGTCCTAAAAAAGCAGCCCGCCAGTCGGTATCAAGCTCGGCTTTATAGGAGGAGTTTCCCTGTGTGGCGATAGTAGTGCTGGAATTACCGGTTGCGGTCCCTGTGGACAGGAGTTCAGCGGAAACTGTGTTAACCGCGAACAGGACTACGCCGAGAGAGAGAGAGAGAGAGAGAGAGAGAGAGAGAGAGATTTTGTCATAG